>NZ_WEKT01000006.1:0-150775 GCF_009874545.1 Vibrio eleionomae
AAATCATATCTTCTCAATCAATAGTGGTGCGCCTGAGAGGATTCGAACCTCTGACCGCCTGGTTCGTAGCCAGGTACTCTATCCAGCTGAGCTACAGGCGCACTGTTTTCGATATCACTAAGTAACATCAGGGCATTACCCTTTAAATCATATNGAGAAATTANAACNCTAAATCATATCTTCTCAATCAATAGTGGTGCGCCTGAGAGGATTCGAACCTCTGACCGCCTGGTTCGTAGCCAGGTACTCTATCCAGCTGAGCTACAGGCGCACTGTTTTCGATATTACCAAGTAACATCAGGGCATTACCCTTTATCGTATCAAGAAGTTATATCGCTAAATACATCTTCCCGATTGAATAATGGTGCGCCTGAGAGGATTCGAACCTCTGACCGCCTGGTTCGTAGCCAGGTACTCTATCCAGCTGAGCTACAGGCGCACTACATGTGATCCACATCACAAAAACATTCTTATGGACCAAAAAAATTGACCTTAGGTCAAAAATGGCGGTGAGGGAGGGATTCGAACCCTCGATACGGCTACAAACCGTATACTCCCTTAGCAGGGGAGCGCCTTCGGCCTCTCGGCCACCTCACCGTCTTTTGATCATATTCATAAGAATATGGTGCGCCTGAGAGGATTCGAACCTCTGACCGCCTGGTTCGTAGCCAGGTACTCTATCCAGCTGAGCTACAGGCGCACTATCTGCTTTCATGCTAATTGATAAGCAGTGCAAGAATGGCGGTGAGGGAGGGATTCGAACCCTCGATACGGCTACAAACCGTATACTCCCTTAGCAGGGGAGCGCCTTCGGCCTCTCGGCCACCTCACCGTCTTGCGGAGGCACATATTACGATTTACCAAAAATATGTCAAACATTTTCTTGGTAAAAATAGTAAAAAAACGCTTAACCGTTGGGTATTTAATCAAAGCGGTGTGAATTTGCTCTTTTCCGCAAACTAAATCACCTTAAAAACAAAAAAGGCTGACAAAAACTGTCAGCCTCTTTAGATAGTTAGTAGTTGCCTGATGCAACGTTACCGTTACCTTTTTCTGCTTGAATGCGCATGTAGATTTCTTCACGGTGTACTGATACTTCTTTGGGTGCGTTTACACCAATACGAACTTGGTTACCTTTAACGCCTAGTACTGTGACCGTCACTTCATCACCGATCATGAGTGTTTCGCCAACACGGCGAGTCAAAATTAGCATTCTATGCTCCTTGAGTAATCTCTGTTTTTATTGCAACTACGTTATTATCGATCAAAAGTTATATTTCGGTAAACTCTCGAAAATAGCCCTTTAACCCAAGATAACTTGCTTAGCTTGGTTAGACATCAAATCATCTGTTGCTAGATAAGCATTATGTAATAAGTTAGCAGCTCGATCGATATCGTGCGGAACTAAAGTGAACATAACGGACTGAGTCGTGGTTGAAATATAACGTACATCAATCGTATTTCCAGTTAATAACTGATAAAAGTCATTAACGAGTCGTGGTGCTTGTAAACCTACCGTGGTTAATAAACTCACAGTCTCAGTGTTACGGATTTTATCGCTGAAAACCAGCGCTAATTTCGCACAAGCGTCGTGTTTTATCACCACTCCTGCCCATTCTGCTTCCTCGATCACATTCCATACGTCAATACCTAACATTTGACACTGACTGGTCAAACTCGACAAAGAAGTAGTATCAACACGAACAATTGCCATGTCTCGTTGCAATGCAATTCCACAGATAGACTTAGAGCCCACTTCACCTTTAACTAAACTGCCTTTATTCATTTCGAAAGAGGATAGTACTCGTAGCGGTACTTTGTGTGCCCAAGCATATTGTACGCATGGCAGATGCAGTACTTTAGCGCCCTTACGAGCCATCTCTTCCATTGATGGGAAATCTATCTCATCTAACTTCCGAGCACTCGGAACAACTCTTGGATCACACGTATAAATACCATCTACATCGGTGAAAATCTGACACTCATCCGCTTGCAAGGCTCCAGCCAGCGTAACCGCTGTTGTATCTGAACCGCCACGGCCAAGTGTTGTGATATCCCCATTTTCATTGACCCCTTGAAAACCAGCAACCACAACTATGTGATCTTGTTCCAGTAATCTATTAATAACTTGTGGATCAATATGTTTAATCGTCGCGTCATTGTGCAGATTATCTGTCACAATATTCGCTTGAGCTCCGGTTAGTGAACGAGCTGAATACCCTAATTTATTAAGAGTCATAGCCACAAGAGCCATTGATACTTGTTCACCAGCAGAGAGCAAAACATCAAGTTCTCGTGCCGTTGGCACGCTATCTATTTGCTGGGATAAACCTAACAAACGATTGGTTTCACCAGACATTGCTGAAACCACAACCACAACTTGATTACCATCATTTTTCGCTTTAATGATGTGTTCAGCAACAGCATGGATTCGTTCAATTGAACCCACAGATGTACCACCAAACTTTTGCACGATAAGGGGCTTTTTCACCGTTATCCACCTTCCTAAGACAAAGTCTTCTTAAAACTAAAACACCTTAATCAACTAATTGATTATCGATTACGTAGTAGCAAAAACAAAACCAAGCAGTAACTAGCTTTTACACTAATTAAACCGCTTGGTTCACGTATGATACGCTCCGCTAAAATTAGACTGAGCGCGATTTATTTTTATCTAAATTACAAATTTATAGACGTTCAGCAAGCCAAGCATCTACAGACTCTAATGCCGCAGGGAGTGCTTTTGCATCACTACCACCAGCTTGAGCCATATCAGGGCGACCACCGCCTTTACCGCCAACTTGCTGAGCAACCATATTAACCAGTTCGCCCGCTTTAACTTTGCCAGTAAGATCTTTAGTCACACCAGCAATTAGGCCGATCTTACCATCAGCTACATTACCGAGCATGATGATAGCGCTACCTAATTGGTTCTTCAGTTCATCAACCATACCGCGCAGAGCTTTGTTATCCGCACCATCTAATTGAGCAACTAAAACATTAACCCCTGAAATCTGTTTTGCTTGGTTCGCTAGGTTAGAACCAGCTTGTGAAGCAAGTTGATCTTTCAGGTGGTGAATTTCTTTCTCTAGTGACTTGGCTTTGTGAGCCATTTCATCTACTTTCTCTTCGTATTTTTCAGCTTGCGCTTCTAGATAATCTAGAGCAGCTTCACCAGTAACCGCTTCAATACGACGAATACCAGCTGCGATACCACTCTCTGAAACAATTTTGAACAGACCGATATCACCAGTATGCGTTGCATGGATACCACCACATAGTTCAGTAGAAAAATCTCCCATAGATAACACACGAACTTGGTCATCGTATTTTTCACCGAACAGTGCCATCGCACCTTTCTCTTTAGCAGCATCAATATCCATGATTTCAGTTTGAATAACATGGTTACGACGAATTTGCTCGTTAACTAAACGCTCTACCTTCTTCAATTCTTCTGCAGTCATCGCTTCTAAGTGAGAGAAGTCAAAACGCAACGCTTCAGCACGAACTAGTGAGCCTTTTTGCGCAACGTGAGTACCCAATACTTGGCGTAATGCAGCATGAAGTAAGTGAGTCGCAGAGTGGTTTAAAGAACTTGCTACGCGGCGAGCTTCATTAACCAACGCTTTCACGTCATCGCCTTTCGCCAACACACCTTCTTGTAAAACACCGTGGTGTGCAGTGGCATTACCCAATTTTTGAGTATCTTCGACAACAAAACGACCAGAGGTGGTTTCAATCACACCAGCATCACCCGCTTGACCGCCTGATTCAGCATAGAATGGTGTTTCTTTTAGAACCACAATGGCTTTATCACCAGCAGATAAAGAATCGACTGCATGACCATCGACAAACAGTTCAACAACTTCACTATGCCCTTGTGTTGCTGTATAGCCACAAAATTCAGTGTTAGTTTCTGTCTTAATTTTGTCGTTGTAGTCAGTATCGAACTGCCCAGCTTCGCGAGCACGTTGACGCTGAGCTTCCATTGCAGATTCAAATCCAGCTTCATCGATCGTAAATCCACGTTCACGAGCAACATCATTCGTTAAATCCGCTGGGAAACCATAAGTGTCATAAAGTTTGAATACCGTCTCACCATCAAGCACATCACCATTTAGGTTATCTAGTGCTTCATTTAAGATAGCCATACCACGATCAAGAGTACGACCGAAGTTTTCTTCTTCAATACGTAATACTTTTTCAACTACAGCTTGTTGTTCTTTAAGAACTTTACCCGCAGTACCCATTACATCAGCGAGGATACCAACAAGTTTATAGAAGAAGACACCTTTTGCACCAAGCTTGTTACCATGGCGAACCGCACGACGAATAATACGACGTAACACATAGCCACGACCTTCGTTTGAAGGCATAACACCATCAACGATAAGGAACGAACATGAACGAATGTGGTCAGCCACTACGCGCAGCGATTGATTAGAGAGATCTTCGTAACCAATAACATCAGCAGACGCTTTAATTAGCGTTTGGAAAACATCGATTTCGTAGTTGGAGTGTACTTCCTGCATGATGGCAGAAATACGCTCAAGCCCCATACCTGTATCCACAGATGGTTTTGGCAATTCTTCCATAGTGCCGTCGGCCTTACGGTTAAACTGCATGAAAACGTTGTTCCAAATTTCGATGAAACGGTCGCCATCTTCTTCAGGTGTACCAGGACGGCCACCCCAGATGTGATCACCGTGATCATAGAAGATCTCAGAACATGGACCACAAGGGCCTGTATCACCCATTTGCCAGAAGTTATCTGACTCGTAAGCTTTACCGCCTTCTTTATCACCAATACGAACAATACGATCTTCTGGAAGGCCAATAATCTTATTCCAGATATTAAAGGCTTCGTCATCTGTTTTATAAACAGTAACCAAAAGACGATCTTCAGGAAGTTTAAGAACTGTTGTCAAAAATTCCCATGCATACTTGATAGCATCTTCTTTGAAATAATCACCGAAGCTAAAGTTACCCAGCATCTCGAAGAATGTATGGTGACGCGCTGTAAAGCCAACGTTTTCCAAATCGTTATGTTTACCGCCCGCTCGCACACAACGCTGGGCTGTGGTCGCTCGAGTGTAAGAGCGTTTCTCTAAACCTAGGAAACAGTCTTTAAATTGGTTCATCCCTGCGTTAGTAAACAGCAAGGTCGGATCGTTATGTGGAACCAGTGACGAACTATCGACAATCTGGTGTCCTTTACTTTCAAAGAATGATAGGAACGCGTTGCGAACCTCATCCGTGCTCATATACATGCAGCTCTTCCTGAAATTCTCAAGTTAGATTTTTGCGCTATTGTAAAGCATGGAAAAGGGTTCGCATAGTTTTCTAAGAGAAAAGAAAGGAATCTTTCTAGTGATGAGAGAAATATGCTATCTCGCTACAATGAGATACAGTGCCAAATGAGCCATATCATCAGCCATTAGGCATGATAAAAATCTGATTCAATCAACGAATTAATACCTAGTACAACGCTTCATTGTCGTCTTCGCCTAACGCATATTGAATTTGATCGAAACTAAAACCGCGATATTGTAAAAAGCGCACCTGCTTTGCGTATTCCTTTTGATCAGCTGCTGGCTTTCCTTTAAATTTTTTATACGCAGTTTCTTTCGCCAACTCAAACCAATCAGGCCCCTCTTCTTCTAATGCTACTTCTATTGTTAAGTCTGCCACTCGTTTTAAGTTTAACTCTTGCTGAATACGTCTTTTACCATGTCCTTTGAATACATGTTGGCGAACTTGGCTTTTAGCAAAACGCAGATCATCTAGATAGCCATACTCTTGGCAAAGTGCGATTGCTTGCAAAATATCAGCCTCTTCATACCCTTTCTGAGCCAATTTCTGCTGCAACTCAAACACGCCATGATCGCGCCGACTCAATAATTGGATTGCAGATTCTTTAGCAGTAAGCGTTGGCTTTTTTTTAGAATACATAACACTCTCTCAATGGCTACAAAATAGACTGGATGAAATGAGATCAGCTAATAATAACAAAGCCCCGCAATTGCAGGGCTTTGTTACATTAATATCAATGAGTATGCTCAAAAATACTATTTTTCTTCTTGCTCTGGAACAGCACCAAATTCAGGCTCTTCTGCTGGCTTAGTCGGATTCAAAAGCATGTCACGTAACATACTATCGATCGTTGCTGATATTTCTGGATTTTCACGCAGATATTTGCAAGAGTTCGCTTTACCTTGACCAATCTTGTCACCGTTGTAGCTATACCAAGCACCCGCTTTTTCAATAAGCTTGTTCTTCACACCAAGGTCGATTAATTCACCTTCACGGTTAAACCCTTGACCATACATGATCTGTGTATGCGCTTCTCTAAATGGTGCTGCAATCTTGTTTTTAACAACTTTGATGCGAGTTTCGTTACCGACTACTTCATCACCTTCTTTGATCGCACCAGTACGACGGATATCTAGACGAACAGAAGCGTAGAATTTAAGTGCGTTACCACCCGTGGTTGTTTCTGGGTTACCAAACATCACACCAATCTTCATACGGATTTGGTTGATGAAGATACACATACAGTTAGACGCTTTTAGGTTACCAGTCAGCTTACGCATCGCTTGAGAAAGCATACGTGCTTGAAGACCCATATGGCTATCACCCATCTCACCTTCGATTTCCGCTTTAGGTGTTAGTGCAGCTACAGAGTCGACAACCATCACATCGACAGCACCAGAACGAGCTAGAGCATCACAGATTTCTAGAGCTTGCTCACCTGTATCTGGTTGAGATACCAACAATTCATCGATGTTAACACCAAGTTTGCCCGCATAAATTGGATCAAGAGCGTGTTCAGCATCGATAAAAGCACAGGTTTTACCCGCACGTTGCGCAGCAGCAATCAATTCAAGAGTCAGTGTTGTTTTACCTGAAGATTCTGGACCGTAGATTTCTACGATACGTCCCATAGGTAAACCACCTGCGCCTAAGGCAATATCTAGAGAAAGAGAGCCTGTAGAGATAGTTTCTACATCCATTGCGCGGTTATCACCCAAACGCATAATGGAACCTTTACCGAATTGTTTCTCAATCTGACCTAATGCTGCGGCCAGAGCCTTCTGTTTATTTTCGTCCATTACTTTCTCCAGACTGTCACTCTTTTTGGTGATCAATGAATGCGTCAAAATCGGTTCGACAATAAATGTCTTGATGGATTTCATTATACTGTTGATTCATACAGTGTCCACCCCTGTATAACAATTTTTTGCCTCTCACTCGACAGATATCACTTTTTCACTCAGATAAGTATTCACTAATTGTTTGTAATGCATAAAAAATTGCTTGTTGACGCACACTAGCGCGATCACCTGTAAAATGCTCAGTAGCCACTTTTTGCCACCCTTTTTTATCAGCCCAAGCAAAACAAACTGTGCCGACTGGCTTAATTTCGGAGCCACCACCAGGTCCAGCAATACCACTAATCGCAACACCTATAGAGCCATGAGAAGAGCGTAATGCCCCTTGCACCATTTCAATAACAACGGGCTCAGACACGGCTCCAAATTGAGCTAACGTATCCGCTTTAACCCCAATCATCTCCTGCTTAGCATCATTGGTATAAGTGACAAAAGCTCGGTCAAACCACTGTGAACTGCCCGCAATATCCGTGATAGCTGCTGCGACACCGCCACCAGTACAAGATTCTGCGGTGACTAAAACCTGATTGGCATTTAATAGTTGCTGTCCGAGATGTTCACTCAATTTCTGTTGTGATTGCATAATCAAAAAACCTTTTTCATCTTTTCGCATGGTGGTGATTCACGTATCCTAAGCCGCAACGTCCTTAAACAAAAGAAGTAACCCGTGACTGCAGAGAAAAAACATACTCCCATGATGCAGCAATATCTGAAGCTTAAAGCAGAAAACCCAGATATTTTGCTTTTTTACCGTATGGGAGATTTTTACGAATTATTCTATGATGACGCTAAACGAGCGTCTCAGTTGCTTGATATTTCACTAACGAAACGTGGCGCTTCAGCCGGTGAACCCATTCCAATGGCCGGCGTTCCATTTCATGCAGTAGAAAACTACCTAGCTAAATTGGTTCATTTGGGTGAATCTGTCGCTATCTGTGAGCAAATCGGTGACCCAGCAACAAGTAAAGGTCCGGTCGAACGAAAAGTCGTTCGCATTGTCACCCCCGGAACAGTGACAGATGAAGCTCTTTTATCAGAAAGAGTCGATAACCTAATTGCCGCCATCTATTTCCAAGATGGTAAATTTGGCTATTCCACATTAGATCTTACTTCAGGGCGTTTCCAGTTAAGTGAACCTGAATCTGAAGAAGCAATGGCTGCAGAACTGCAACGTACAGCGCCTCGTGAATTACTTTTCCCTGAAGATTTTACTCCAGTACATTTAATGGAGCATCGCCAAGGAAATAGACGCCGTCCTGTCTGGGAATTTGAAATTGACACAGCTAAGCAACAGCTAAATCAGCAATTTGGAACTAAAGATTTGGTTGGCTTCGGGGTCGAAAATGCCACCAGAGGCCTCTGTGCTGCAGGCTGTTTGATTCAATACGTCAAAGATACGCAAAGAACCACACTACCTCATATTCGTTCATTGACTCTTGATAGGCAGGATCAGTCCGTCATTTTAGACGCCGCCACTCGACGTAATTTAGAGCTGACGCAAAATCTTTCAGGTGGCACCGATAATACCCTTGCAGAAGTACTCGACCACTGTGCAACCCCGATGGGAAGCCGTATGCTCAAACGCTGGATTCACCAGCCAATGCGTAATATGGATGCGTTAAATCAGCGTCTCGATTCCATCGGTGAATTAAAAAGCACAGGGATTTTTGCAGATGTTCAACCTGTATTAAAACAAATTGGTGATATTGAACGTATTCTGGCTCGTCTAGCGCTACGCTCAGCTCGCCCACGTGATCTTGCTCGCCTACGTAACGCTCTAGAGCAGTTACCAGAATTAGCAGGAATTGTGACAGATTTAACCCATCCTTACTTACAGAAATTGGCGCAGTACGCCAGCCCAATGGATGAGTTACATGAACTACTTCAAGCTGCGATTATCGACAATCCTCCAGTCGTCATTCGAGATGGCGGAGTCATCGCCCCTGAATACAATCAAGAACTTGATGAATGGCGCGATTTAGCGAATGGCGCGACCGAGTATTTAGCAAAACTAGAAGCGGAAGAACGTGATCGCCATGGAATTGATAGCCTCAAAGTTGGTTACAACAATGTTCACGGTTTCTATATTCAAGTTAGCCGTGGTCAAAGCCACTTAGTACCACCAAATTATATTCGTCGCCAAACATTGAAAAATGCTGAACGTTATATTATTCCTGAGCTTAAAGAGCATGAAGATAAAGTTCTAAACTCAAAATCCAAAGCACTTGCGTTAGAAAAACAGCTTTGGGAAGGACTATTTGATCTGCTATTGCCTCACTTAGAGCGTCTGCAAAATCTTGCATCATCTCTCGCTCAAATAGATATATTGCAGAACTTGGCTGAACGTGCAGAAACGCTAGATTATTGCCGTCCTCAATTAACCACACAAACAGGATTACATATCAAAGCTGGGCGTCACCCTGTGGTTGAACAGGTGATGGACGATCCATTCATTGCCAACCCGATCGATCTCGATCTAAAGCGTCAAATGTTGATCATTACTGGTCCAAACATGGGTGGTAAATCGACTTACATGCGACAAACCGCATTAATCGCATTGATGGCTCATATTGGTTCTTACGTGCCTGCCGAGTCTGCCACTATTGGAGAACTTGATCGGATCTTCACTCGTATTGGAGCTTCGGATGATCTTGCTTCTGGGCGCTCAACCTTTATGGTCGAAATGACTGAAACCGCGAATATCTTACATAATGCGACGACGCAAAGTTTGGTACTAATGGATGAAATAGGACGTGGTACAAGTACTTATGATGGTTTATCGCTCGCTTGGGCAAGTGCTGAATGGTTAGCAAAGAAAATTGGCGCGCTAACGCTGTTTGCCACTCACTATTTTGAGTTAACCGAATTACCTAAACAACTTCCTAATTTGGTCAATGTTCATTTAGATGCCGTTGAGCATGGTGATGACATCGCCTTTATGCACTCTGTTCATGAAGGCGCCGCGAGCAAATCTTATGGGCTTGCCGTTGCAGGGTTAGCCGGAGTTCCCAAAAGTGTCATTCAAAACGCTCGCCAAAAACTGAATCAATTAGAGCAACTTGGTCATGAGAAAAAGTCACTCACGGCAACTGCTGTTGATGTCGCTAATCAGCTCAGCTTAATACCTGAGCCTAGTGAAGTGGAACAGCGTTTAGCTGAAGTAGACCCAAATGAACTCACTCCTCGCCAAGCATTAGATCTGATCTATCATCTGAAAAAGCTTGTTTAAGATAAAAATACACCATATAAAAAGGCACTCTTTGGAGTGCCTTTTGAATAAACAACTGTCTAATTTTTTCGGTAATGATTAGTTATCGTTTTCAACATTAAATAGCGATTCCATACTCAAACCTTGTTTCAGAAGAATCTCTCTAAGGCGGCGTAGTCCTTCAACCTGAATTTGACGAACACGTTCGCGAGTTAGATTGATTTCTCGACCTACTTCTTCCAATGTGGATGGCTCATATCCAAGTAAACCAAAACGGCGAGCTAATACTTCTTTCTGTTTTGGATTCAACTCGTCCAACCAATCGATCAATGATGTACGAATGTCATCATCTTGAGTTGATACTTCTGGATCCGAATTGTGACCATCAGGAATAATATCCAGTAACGCTTTATCGCCATCACCACCAATCGGTGTATCAACAGAGCTGATACGCTCATTCAGGCGAAGCATTTTACTCACGTCATCAACAGGTTTGTCTAGCTCTTGAGCGATTTCTTCTGCTGTTGGCTCGTGATCCAAACGTTGAGACAATTCACGTGCAGTACGAAGATAGATATTGAGCTCTTTTACCACGTGAATAGGTAAACGGATAGTACGGGTTTGATTCATTAGAGCACGTTCAATCGTTTGACGAATCCACCAAGTAGCGTAAGTTGAAAAGCGGAAACCACGTTCCGGGTCGAATTTTTCTACTGCGCGGATCAATCCAAGGTTACCCTCTTCAATTAAATCAAGAAGAGCTAACCCACGATTACTATAACGGCGAGAAATTTTAACAACTAAACGAAGGTTACTTTCGATCATACGTTTTCTAGCAGCTTCACAACCGCGTAGAGCACGACGAGCATAAAGAACTTCTTCTTCTGCAGTTAAAAGTGGTGAAAAGCCGATTTCACTTAAATACATTTGGGTTGCATCTAAACTCTTAGATGATACCTCAAAATCGTCACGTGAATCTTCGGTAGTGGTCGAACTATCGTCTTCAACTTCGATGGAATCGATTACATCATGATCGAATTCGAATTCTTCGACTTTTGTGGCTGTATTGCTGATACTCATAGCGCCTCCCCATGGCGAGTTAAGCAAGACATTACAACATTCAATGTCGCGACATGACTCTATCTATAAAGTATGTTTACGGTAAGTAACGTTTTGGATTGACGGACTTACCTTGATAACGAATTTCAAAATGTAGGCGGACACTAGCTGCCCCCGAACTTCCCATTGTCGCGATCTTCTGACCGCCCCTAACATTTTGTCCTTCCTTGACTAGCAACCGATCGTTGTGGGCATATGCACTGATATAATCATCATTGTGCTTTATTATAATTAAGTTACCGTAGCCTCGTAGTGCGTTCCCTGAGTACACTACCACTCCTGCTGCAGTGGAGAGAATGGATTGACCTCGCTGCCCAGCAATATCTATCCCTCTGTTCCCCTGGTTACCAGCAGAAAAACTCTTAATGACCCGGCCTTTGGTTGGCCAAACCCATTTCGATATTTTCCGATTACTTAAATTAGCTTTATTTATATTAGTGTTAACATTATGTTTACTCTGTTTTCCAACATACTCTTTTGCTTTGCCTTGATCAATCCCCTTATTCGTGGTTTTTCCACCCACTTTAGAGGTATTTTTCAAACTATTAGACGAAGAAGGCACCTTTGCTACATGGGGATATACTGTGCTAGATGCAGCAGCAGTACTTGCAACATTAGATGCTACCTTGGTATTGGAATGTCGAGAGCCATAAGATGGAGGGGTATATACTGGTCGCCAAAGCTTGAGCTTATCACCAGGATGTATCACATAAGGCGGACTGAGATTATTGTAACTAATTATGTCTTTTACATCTTTGTCTGTGACATAAGATATGAAATATAATGTATCACCGGGCTTTACTTGATAGTAACTACCACGGTAGCTCCCACGCTTAATCGAACTGTAATCTTTACCCAGTCCCGAGACAGGCGCAGGCATATGTGGGGCACATCCAAGTAAAAAACTGGATACACACCCCATCATGAGCCATGGTCTTAATCGGGACATCTTCATTACGCTAGATCACCTGCAACAAGGGGAACAAAGCGTACATCTTCAATGGAATGATAGATAAACTCATCCCCTTGACGAACAATTTTATACAACTTCTGTTGATCTTCACCAACTGGAATAACCAAACGCCCACCTTCTGCTAGTTGGTCTAATAAAGCTTGTGGTACCTGATTTGCCGCAGCCGTGACGATAATGGCATCGAAAGGGCCTTTACTCACCCATCCTTGCCAACCATCACCATGCTTGGTTGAAACATTATAGATATCAAGTTGCTTCAAACGACGTTTGGCAGCCCATTGCAACGATTTAATCCGTTCAATGGAGAAAACGTGTTCTACCAAATTGGCCAATACTGCCGTTTGATAACCTGACCCTGTACCTACTTCTAGGACCTTACTTTGTGGAGTTAATTCCAACATTTGTGTCATTTTAGCCACGATATAAGGCTGAGATATGGTCTGCCCTTGTCCTATTGGCAATGCATTATTGTCATAGGCTTGATGCATCATAGCTTGAGAAACGAAAGACTCGCGCGGCAATGCATAAATAGCAGCGAGCACACGTTGATCTGTAATGCCTTGTTCGGCTAAAAACTGAATCAATTTTTCAGCTTTTGGATTAGCCATCCACCTTTCCCTTTAACCATTGGTTCATACTACCGAGCGCATCATGTGCAGTGAGGTCGACTTGTAGTGGCGTCACCGACACAAAACCTCGGTCAATTGCGTAAAAATCAGTACCTTCACCCGCATCTTGCCTTTCGCCGGGAGGCCCAAGCCAGTATATATCATGGCCACGAGGATCTTTTTGACGAATCATACTTTCTGCATGATGACGTGCACCAAGTCGCGTCACTTGAACCCCTTGCAATCCCGATATCGATACATCTGGAATATTCACATTTAACAATCGGTTAGTTGGTACAGCCTGAAAAAGGTGTTGCTCAACTAGCTGACGCGCAATATGGCCAGCCGTTGAAAAATGATGTGTTCCAACCAATGAAAACGCGATGGACTGCACCCCAAGAAAGTGACCTTCCATTGCCGCAGCAACCGTGCCTGAATAAAGCACGTCATCACCTAAATTTGCACCGTGATTGATACCAGTTAATACCAAATCTGGCATATCATCTTTTAGTAACTCATTTAATGCAAAATGAACACAGTCAGTTGGAGTACCTTGTACTGAGTAACGATTAGGTGCAACTTGATTAACACGCAGAGGCTGTTCTAGTGTCAATGAGTTGGACGCCCCAGAGCGATTTCGATCAGGGGCAACGACAACAATATCTGCAATATCCTGTAATGATTGCTCTAGGACATGAATACCTTCAGCGTAAACACCGTCGTCATTACTCAGAAGGATTTTCATTCTTTTATCAGTCATAGTGGCGTTCTACCGGAATTTCCTCAATCAACTCACGAACAATCGATGTGGCGAAGCTGCCAGAATCTAAAGTGAAGTTCAACGTTATCATATCGTTATCGACACTCCAGACCAAATCTTTTGCTTTTAATGAAATAACACGGCGATCATGTCGCATACGATTACCACAAATTAACGCCATCAAATCCTTTTCATTATCGAGACATGGTTGCTCAATCGCGAGGGCTTGATCTTGAGTAGGTAACGCGTTGTCACCAGCTAGAGCAGCACTAATTTGTACTTGCTCTGCATTTAGCTCAGCTTGAAGAGACACAAGATTATTTTGGTCAACTAATGTTGCCTCTTTGCCATGCAACGCAATATCACCACTGATAAATTGATTAAACACCCCCTGTTCAATGCGCTGAGAAACGATGTGATTAAATATCCAAGAACGCGCCGTAGACAAATACATACTGCGTTTATTTTGATTTCGAGTTCGTACGTTTTCGCGCCCCCAGCGGCGAGCTTCATGAAGGTTATTACCTTCCTTGCCAAAACGCTGAGCACCAAAATAATTTGGTACTCCCTGCTCTTTAACCACTTCTAGGCGTTGTATCACATCATCAATATCTGTGGTTTCGGATAAAGTCACCACAAAGTGGTTTTCTTTCAGCTCTCCAGGACGAAGTTTCTTGTTATGACGTGTCATTTCAAGAATTTCGATCGTAGGATGCTCGACCTCAAATTGCGCAAGGTTTGGTAAACCACCATCAGGCAAATGCACGCTTAACCACTGTTCGGTGACTGCATGGCGATCTTTTAAGCCAGCCCAACTGACATCTTTCGATTTAACCCCACAAGCTTTTGCCAACTCATTCGCAACATAAGTGGTATTTTCACCCGTTTTACGGATTCGAACCATCAGGTGTTCCCCTTTACCTAAAAGAGGATAGCCAAGATTTTCAATCACCCGAAAATGTTCAGGTTGAGCTTTTAATTTTGCTTTAGCCGTTGGCTTACCACATAGATAAGCAAACGGCGCTAAAATATCTGTCATTCTTTTGTTCGCTATTGATTACGAGCGGGTTAGTAACACGACGGCTTCGCATGCAATGCCTTCTTTACGTCCTGTAAATCCTAGACGTTCCGTCGTTGTTGCTTTTACATTGATGTTGTGTAAATCAGTATTGAGGTCGAGAGCAATAGCTTGACACATAGCCTCTATGTGCGGAGCCATTTTAGGCGCTTGCGCCATAATCGTAATGTCTGCATTACCTAAGGTATAACCTTGCTCTTGTACACGGCGATAGACATCTTTGAGTAATTCACGGCTATCAGCCCCTTTCCATTTGTCATCTGTATCCGGAAAATGACGTCCAATATCACCAGCAGCAATAGCACCAAGTAATGCATCACATAGCGCATGTAAAGCAACATCCCCATCAGAATGTGCAATCAAACCTTGTTCGTAAGGAACGGCAACACCACCAATAATGACAGGGCCTTCACCACCAAATTTATGGACATCAAATCCATGGCCAATTCTAATCATTTCATTTCCTCATCTCGTCGTAGGTAGAACTCGGCTAACGCGAGATCTTCTGGTTGAGTTATTTTTATATTATCCGCTCGTCCTGCGACCAGTGCTGGGTTATGACCTAACCATTCAAAAGCCGAAGCTTCATCGGTAATTGTCACACTTTGTTGTATTGCGGTACTTAAAGCGTGCTTTAGCGGCTCAGCACGAAACATTTGCGGGGTTAAAGCATGCCATAAAGCCACACGCTCAACCGTATGATCGATATCCTGTTCATCATTAGCACGTTTCATTGTGTCACGTACCGGTGAAGCTAAAATAGCGCCCACCTCATGCTGAGTTGCGGTATCAATAAGTTTCGATACATCATCTAATCTAAAGCAAGGCCTCGCGGCGTCATGTACTAATACCCACTCACTGTGGCTATTTTGGCATACATAATTTAATGCAGAAAGAACTGAGCCCGCTCGCTCAGTACCACCACTGACTCGAACGATTTGATCATGATTGGCTAAAGCAAGTGTAGAGTAATAAGGATCATCGTCGCTGATAGCAATAACAACTTGATTAATAAGAGGATGAGATAATAATTTTGTGACCGTATGCTCAAGTACGGTCTGCCCTAACAAGGTTAAATACTGCTTAGGGCGATCCGCTTTCATTCGACTGCCTACACCAGCAGCAGGAACAATAGCGGTAATAGATTCATTCATTAATCTTTATCCTCACCAATAATCCGGTAGAACGTTTCACCCTCTTTCACCATACCTAATTCATGACGCGCGCGCTCTTCAATCGCATCCGAACCTTTTCTTAGATCATCAATTTCAGCAAACATTTCTTGGTTGCGCTGATGCAAATTAGCATTGATTTGCTCTTGGGCTGATATTTCACTAGAGACCGTTTTATAATCAGAAATACCATTTTTGCCAAACCACAATGTATATTGCAGACAGCCAAGCAGTAAGACTAAGGTCAGGGCAAATGCACGCATAACTCAACACTCATTACTTAGTTTAATGCCGTAAAGAAGCGGCATTAATAGATTAACACTGGGGGAAACGGCCTTCTTATAGCATATGCTCGCTCGATAGGCGAGCTAAGGCCGTTGTCACATCATATATTTACTCAATATCCTGACACACTTAAAAATAACCAAGACTTATCGCTAAACAAATATCTTGAAGCTACTTCGTAGTAAAGCCTAACCATTAAATCACAAAAGGTGTCATGCCAATGCGAGAAATTAGCGCGTGCCTTACATTAGACATAAAAAAGGCCCATTTACAGGGCCTATACGCATCATGGTATCAGTACATTAGATTATGCATAAATCCAATACAATAGCGCCGCACCAAACACAATTCGGTAGATACCGAACGCATTGAAGGTGAAACGATTAAGGAATGCGAGGAATAACTTCATCACAATCCATGCAGAAATATAAGCCACCACAAAACCAACAATAAGGGTTGTCGCTTGGCTACCTGCAAAATCTTTATAGTGTTCCACTAAATCTAGACCACTTGCTGCTAACATCACAGGTAGAGCAAGCAAGAACGAAAATTCAGCGCTCGCCGTACGACTCACCCCAGCCAGTAGAGCCCCAACAATGGTTGAACCAGCTCGGCTAGTACCCGGAATCAATGCAAATACCTGCGCAATACCAATCGCTATCGCTTGATTGTATGAAATATCATCCAGTGTGTGTGTCGTCGGTTGACGGTTCTTCATATACCATTCAACGATCAGAAAGATAATACCGCCAATGATGAACATCACAGGCACGACTTCAATCGTAAATAAAGACTTCACGATGTCTTTACACAAGAAGCCAATTGCGGCGATCGGTAAGAAGGCAATAAAAACTTTGACCCACAATGACACATATTTAGGGTGAAAACGTTCTTTATAGTTCGTTAACACCGCCAAAATAGCGGACAATTGAATGATAACTTCGAAGGCTTTGTTACTGTCAGTTTGCGGCAAACCCAGCCACTCACTCGCAATAATTAAGTGCCCTGTTGACGAAATAGGCAAAAACTCGGTAACGCCTTCAATCAGGCCAAGGATTGCGCTTTGAATTATATCCATGTATTTACTCGATTATCGTTAAGTCGAACCAAGGTTCGATAGCATTGAGAACATCTAAATCTTTGGCTTGTGACCAAACATCCCGAATAGAACGACCGTCATTTGGGATGATAAGTTCCGGACAAAGTTCATATAGAGGTTGTATAACGAAGGGATAGCGATATATGTCAGAGCGCGGTAATTCTGGTTTCTGTTTTGAACAAATATCACCATACAAAATAATATCGAGATCGATGGTTCTCGGTTGAAACTTCTGTGCATCCACAGCTCGGCCCAAGCGTAATTCCATGTTTCTCAACTCACTAAGCAACTGCTGCAAAGATAACTGGGTATGGAACCTTACCACTAAGTTATAAAATGGCTGACCGCTAAAGCCTATCGCCTCACATTCATAAATCGTAGAAAGAGTAAGCCCTTGACCTAACTTTTTTAGTTCACGAATGGCTAATTCGATATGGCGATGGCGATCAATATTAGAACCTATACCTATATAGGTTGCGATCATAACTCTCCCCGTTCAATGATCACTCCTACACCACGCGCTTGAGCAACTGCTTTTGGCTTAGTTAAACGAATATGAACCCAAGGCACTGAGAATTTTGTCATGATGAGCTCAGCCACTTCCTCAGCTACACGCTCAACTAACAAAAATGCTCCAGATTCAATATGTTCAATAATTGCAGTACTAACTGTCGAATAATCTAACGCATCAACAACGTTATCACTTAAACCTGCGGGACGATTATCATGAGCCATCTCGATATCGAGGATGAGTTTCTGTTTGATCTGCTGTTCCCAGTCGTAAACACCAATGGTGGCAATAACTTCAAGCTGGTCGATAAAAACTTTATCCATTATTTATTTGTTTCCTTTTACATACAGGTCGGATACCCAAATCGATGAAAACATCGTACTATCTGTTAGTCGCAATATCATATACCGAATCCAAACTTAGGTGTAAATTTCAGATAGTTTTTTATTTTTGGTTAATTATCTGGTCAAATAGACGGCGATTTATGTAGATAAATATCGACTTAGAGGCAATTATGACTCCATTGGCACTGATTATGACGATTTTCGCCTATTTGCTTGGGTCGATATCCAGTGCCGTATTGATCTGTCGTTTACTGCGCCTTCCTGATCCAAGAGAAACAGGGTCTCAAAACCCAGGAGCAACGAATGTGCTTAGAATCGGCGGCAGAAAGGCAGCCGCTGCAGTCCTTTTTTTCGATATGCTTAAAGGAACTATTCCTGTTTGGGGCAGCTACTTTCTCGAAATTCCTCCCTTTGTCTTAGGTATCATTGCGATAGCCGCGTGCTTAGGTCACATGTATCCTATTTTCTTTCACTTTAAAGGTGGAAAAGGTGTTGCGACCGCATTAGGTGCCATTGCCCCTATCGGGTTAGATCTTACCGCAATCATTATGGCAACTTGGCTCGCAATCGCGGTTTTATTTCGCTATTCATCATTAGCTGCATTAGTCACCGTGCTTCTTGCACCGCTTTACACTTGGATGATCAAACCTCAATACACACTACCAGTTGCGATGTTGTGCTGTTTGATCGTACTGCGCCATCACCAAAATATTAAACGGCTATTTTTAGGGACAGAACCTAAGGTGGGCGAAAAAAAGCTCGTAAGTGAAGATTAAACGTGTTCTAGCCCAAACTAGACGTGATAAATAAGCCATGTATATCATGGCTTTTATATAGATAAACAATAACTAAGCAAACTTAGCGAAGAATTTGAGTAACATCTCAGAAACGATTTCAGGCTGTTCCAAATTACTGATATGCCCCGCTGCAGGGATAATCTCTAACTGACTGCCATCAATCACATCTTGCATCAAATACGACTCCAAAGCTGGTCGAGGTTTATCCTCAGCTCCTACCGCAATCAATACGGGTAGAGCCAAATGTTCTAACTCATCCAATGCATCACGACGTCCAAATACCCAACGACCGACTTGAGCAGTATTAACGACAGCTTCTCCTTCTAATCGACTTAAATGCTCTCTAAAAGCAGACACTAATTGAGGATGTGTTTGTTCCGCTTGATGGGAGAAAAACAGCGGAGCCACACTATCAACGATTGGCTGTGGGATACATTTTGCTTGGCTAATAGCATCCAGCATCGCGAAATACTTATCGTGTGTGACTTGTGGTTCTAAGCCCAAAAAGGTATCTAGCAATACTAAGCTCTTAACTCGCTCTGGAGCACTTAAAGCGACTTCCGCTCCCCACATTCCCCCCACCGACAAACCTGCAATCGAGAAATGTTCAATCCCTAAGTGATCCATTAAAGCCAGAATATGCAGCGCATAATCGCGTAGGCCGCGTGTGCTTTTAGGCGCCATGTCTGACTGCCCATGAGCCCATAAATCAGGAACAATACAACGGTAATGCTGACTAAGCTCCTCAATTTGTGGAGCCCACATTTGGCTATCCCAAAGATAACTGTGGCCGAGCACAATCACTTCACCTTCACCCTGATCGATATAACTCATGGTGCAACCATCGATTACAAAGGTATTCATCATAGAGTCCCTATCTTTATTTATCTATCTGTTTCATTTCAATATAAAACGGCCACCAATACAGGTAGCCGTTCATCGTTCACTCTTGGCTCAAACCCAATAAAATCACTGATTCGTAATTGGGTTCAATTGGTCTATTGGCCAACGAGGTTTTGCTTCCAAACTCAAATCGGTCACATCACCATTTTTCAAACGTTGCATGCCCGCGTAGGCGATCATCGCACCGTTATCAGTACAAAACTCAGTACGAGGATAATACACCGCACCGCCTCGTTTAGCCGCAAGCATTTCCAATGCCTGACGAAGCGCCTTATTCGCACTCACACCACCAGCAATCACAATTCTTTTTAGTCCCGTTTGCTCAAGGGCACGACGACATTTAATCACTAACGTATCACAAACCGCTTCTTGGAATGCATAAGCAATATCGGCACGAGTTTGTTCGTCATTACCTTGTGCTGCGATTGTATTCGCAGTAAACGTTTTTAATCCAGAGAAACTCATATCTAAGCCAGGGCGATCCGTCATTGGGCGAGGAAATTTAAAACGTCCCGCATGCCCTTTCTCGGCCAATTTAGCTAGCAATGGACCGCCAGGATAATCCAGCCCCATGAGCTTAGCCGTTTTATCAAAGGCTTCACCTGCGGCATCATCAATCGACTCGCCTAAAATTTTATAATCACCAATAGCTCGTACTTCAACGATCATGGTGTGCCCACCAGACACCAACAAGGCTAAAAATGGGAATTCCGGTGGCGTATCTTCTAGCATTGGCGCAAGCAGGTGTCCTTCCATATGATGAACCGGTACTGCAGGCACATTCCATGCGTAAGCTAAACTACGACCAATGGTAGAACCCACTAACAATGCGCCGACTAAACCTGGGCCCGCTGTATAGGCCACACCATCAATATCTGCAGGCGTCAAATTGGCATCTGCCATCGCTTGTTTAATCAATGGTACAGCTTTTTTAACGTGATCACGTGATGCCAACTCTGGCACCACACCACCATAATCGGCATGGAGTTTAATTTGACTATAAAGCTGATGAGCCAAGAGGCCTTTCTCATCATCGTAAATCGCTACACCCGTTTCATCACAAGAGGTTTCAATACCAATAATGCGCATAATTTTCTTCGCACGCTGCCATTAAGAATTCAAAATTGGCGCCATGTTACCTCGGGTTTGCATTACAAACAAATTTTGTACAGACTATGGGCGACAAAACCCTTTACAAAGAGGTGAGGTTCGGATTAAAATTCCGCACCATTTTTGATCTCGCTGGTTATAAACCCAACAGCTCACTGTTTTGCAAAAAACACTGAGCACGTTTTGGTGAAGAAATACCAGCATTAACGAATTAACCCCTGAGGTGAAAGGCATATGCCAGTAGTTAAAGTACGTGAAAACGAACCGTTCGACGTTGCTCTACGTCGTTTCAAGCGCTCTTGCGAAAAAGCAGGTATCCTTTCTGAAGTGCGTCGTCGTGAGCACTATGAAAAACCAACTACAGTTCGCAAACGCGCTAAAGCAGCAGCTCAAAAGCGTCACGCTAAGAAGCTTGCTCGCGAAAACGCACGTCGCGTTCGCTTGTACTAATAACTGAATTCCAAATCTAAGGAAATCCGTTATGGCTCTTATTGATAAACTCAAACAAGAGCAAAAATCTGCGATGAGAGCCAAGGATAAAATACGCCTTGGCACAATTCGTTTGGCCTTATCAGCCATTAAACAGCGTGAAGTCGACGAAAGAATTACTCTTTCTGACGATGAGATCGTTGCTGTATTGACTAAGATGGTTAAACAGCGTCGCGATTCATTTGCTCAATATGAATCAGCAGGTCGTCAAGATCTAGCTGACGCGGAAAAAGCTGAAATCACTGTACTTGAGGAATTTATGCCTCAGCCTTTGACTGAGACAGAAGTTGCAGCATTAATTGCTAATGCAGTTACAGAATCTTCGGCTAAAGGTATGCAAGACATGGGTAAAGTGATGGCTCTTTTGAAACCGCAACTTCAAGGGCGCGCTGATATGGGTAAAGTAAGTGGTTTAGTGAAAGCTCAACTCGCTTAGTTATCCACCCCTAATTACATCAAGCCGTGCTATCCTCTGGAATGCACGGCTTGTTTGTATCTCTCTTCAATAAATTGGGACTTTCTTTTAGGTTTTATGGCAGGACACATTCCTCGTAGTTTCATTGATGATCTCCTGGCTCGACTTGATATTGTCGATATTATCGACGCACGTGTAAAACTTAAAAAAAAGGGCAAAAACTACTCTGCTTGTTGTCCATTCCATAATGAAAAAACCCCCTCTTTTAGCGTTAGCCAAGAAAAGCAGTTTTACCACTGTTTTGGATGTGGGGCGCATGGTAATGCCATTGATTTTCTTATGGAATATGAGCGACTGGAGTTTCCAGAAGCCATTGAAGAACTCGCCTCATCACTAGGATTAGAAGTCCCTAGAGAAGCGAATTCCACCCCTTCATCAAATCGCTCCAATACACCGAAAGCGAATAGTGAAGAAAAACGTAGCCTCTATGACCTAATGGGCAGTATTGCTCAGTATTACCGTCAACAATTAAAAGTCCCCTCCAATCGAGTCGCTATCGATTATCTAAAAAATCGCGGTCTCTCGGGGGAAATTGTTCAGAAATTCGGTATTGGTTATGTGGCTGACGAATGGGATTCGGTCCGCAAAAACTTTGGTCAAAGCCGAAATGTTCAAGATATGCTCGTCACTGGCGGGATGCTCATCGAGAACGACAAAGGCAATCGATACGATCGTTTTCGCGGCCGGGTAATGTTCCCCATTCGAGATCGCCGAGGTCGAGTGATCGGCTTCGGTGGGCGGGTATTAGGCGATGGTACACCGAAATACCTAAACTCGCCTGAAACGCCAATTTTTCATAAAGGTAAAGAGCTATATGGCCTTTATGAAGTGCTCCAATCCTACCGTGAACCACCACAAATTTTGGTGGTCGAAGGATATATGGATGTGGTGGCATTAGCACAATATGGTGTGGATTATTCCGTAGCATCATTAGGAACATCGACGACTGGCGACCATTTACAATTACTGTTTCGCCAAACAAATACCGTCGTGTGCTGCTATGATGGAGACCGTGCGGGTCGTGAAGCCGCTTGGCGTGCTTTAGAAAACGCATTGGGCTACCTGAAAAGCGGTAATGTACTGAAATTTCTTTTTTTACCTGATGGCGAAGATCCGGATAGTTATATTCGAAAATATGGTAAAGATGCATTTGAACAACAAGTTCAAGCAGCAGAACCTCTATCGAAATATTTATTTAGCAATCTTTTGACACAGGTTGATGTGGGCAATAACGAAGGTAAAGCAGCACTTGAAGCATTAGCACTACCTTTAATTCGTAAAGTCCCTGATGAATATCTTCAAGAACAACTACTTAGACTTCTTGAACAAAAAACAGGCATTTACAAAAAACCGGTCGTGAATCAGGAAACTAATGCACGCCCGCAGCCACATAAAGAGATAAAACGTACCCCGATGAGGGAAGTAATAGCTTTGCTTCTCCAGAATCCGAGCTATGCTGAAATGGTGCCAAATCTATCAGCTGTCAGAGGTCTGGAGATTCCGGGATTATCTCTATTAGTAGAGGTCCTTGATAAATGCCAGCAACATCCCCATATCACTACTGGCCAGCTCATGGAGCACTGGCGAAACAAAAAAAACGAGATACTTCTTTCTCGTCTAGCAAGTTGGGATATACCTCTTGTTGAAGACAATCAAGAAGAACTATTTTTAGACTCATTGGACAAAATTTTAGCCCAGTGTGTAGAGAAACAAATTGAAACCTTGCTCGCTAAAGACAGAAGCATCGGTTTATCAGTCGATGAAAAGAGGGAGCTTCTGGCGTTAATGAACGACCTGAAAGCGTAACCCTGATTAATAGATAGTCAGCAGAGTCTCAATTTGTTATAATACGTGGTTTGCATTTCGCATACTTTATTCCTTCACCAGATACGAAGTTGGATACCGTCTATGGATCAAAATCCGCAGTCACAGCTGAAACTACTTGTTGTTAAAGGCAAAGAGCAAGGCTATCTGACCTACGCCGAAGTAAATGACCACCTACCCGCTGAAATCGTAGATTCAGAGCAGGTAGAAGATATTATTCAAATGATTAACGACATGGGTATCAAGGTTGTTGAAACAGCTCCAGATGCCGATGATCTCGCGTTAAACGATGATAACAATATCACCGACGAAGATGCAGCCGAAGCTGCAGCAGCCGCACTTTCTAGCGTAGAAAATGAAATCGGTCGTACGACCGATCCTGTTCGCATGTACATGCGTGAAATGGGTACCGTTGAGCTGTTAACCCGTGAGGGTGAGATTGATATCGCTAAGCGCATTGAAGATGGTATTAACCAAGTTCAAAGCGCTGTGGCGGAATACCCTGGTACGATTCCGTACATCCTTGAACAATTTGATAAAGTTCAAGCAGAGGAACTTCGTCTTACTGACCTTATTACAGGCTTTGTTGATCCTGACGATGAAGATGGCCAAGCGCCAACTGCTACTCACATCGGTTCAGAACTTTCAGCAAAAGACCTAAAAGAAGAAAGTAACGACATCTCGAAAAACGATGACGACGATGAAGACGACGATGAGAAAGATAACGACGACGATTCTGAAGAAGAAGAAGATGTTGGTATCGATCCTGAGCTTGCTTTAGAGAAATTCACTAACTTACGTAACGAGTTCCAGAATCTGCAACTTGCTATCAATGAGCACGGTGATGAAAGTAAAGCCTCTAAAAAAGCAACGGATCTCGTTCAAGAAGTGTTCCGCGAATTTCGCTTAACACCAAAACAGTTCGATCATCTTGTTAATACACTACGAACTTCAATGGATCGCGTTCGCACTCAAGAACGCCTTATCATGAAGAACGTTGTGGAATACGCAAAAATGCCGAAGAAGTCTTTCATCGCATTATTTACTGGTAATGAATCTAGTGAAGCATGGTTAGATGAAATCTTGGCATCTGATAAACCGTACGCAGAAAAAGTCCGCGTACGTGAAGATGATATTCGTCGTTCTATCCAAAAATTGGATAACATCGAACGTGAAACATCACTGTCAGTTCGTCGTATTAAAGACATCAGCCGCCGTATGTCTATCGGTGAAGCAAAAGCTCGCCGAGCGAAGAAAGAGATGGTTGAAGCGAACTTACGTCTGGTTATTTCAATTGCTAAGAAATACACCAACCGTGGTCTGCAATTCTTGGATTTAATCCAAGAAGGTAACATTGGTCTAATGAAAGCGGTTGATAAATTCGAATACCGTCGTGGTTATAAGTTCTCAACTTATGCGACATGGTGGATTCGTCAGGCAATAACTCGTTCGATCGCAGACCAAGCACGTACGATTCGTATTCCAGTACACATGATCGAAACGATCAACAAACTGAACCGTATCTCACGTCAAATGCTTCAAGAAATGGGCCGCGAACCATTACCTGAAGAATTGGCAGAGCGCATGCAAATGCCTGAAGATAAGATTCGTAAAGTACTGAAAATCGCGAAAGAGCCAATCTCAATGGAGACACCAATCGGTGACGACGAAGATTCGCACCTAGGTGATTTTATTGAGGATACAACGCTAGAACTACCACTTGATTCTGCAACTTCAACTAGCTTGAAAGTAGCAACTCGTGATGTATTAGCGGGTTTGACTCCTCGTGAAGCGAAAGTACTACGTATGCGTTTCGGTATCGACATGAATACTGACCACACTCTTGAAGAAGTGGGTAAACAGTTCGACGTAACTCGTGAACGTATTCGTCAGATCGAAGCAAAAGCGCTTCGTAAACTTCGTCACCCAAGCCGTTCAGAAACTCTGCGCAGCTTCCTAGACGAATAAGTCGTGATGACTTTTTAAGCAAAAACAGAAAAAAGGTGAGCGTTGGCTCACCTTTTTTTTATTTGTCGTTCTAAGTGAATAAAAACTAAGCGCAAATGACCCCTATAGCATCTAGACACGCCCCATCCCATCCCCTATAATCATTCACCAGTTTGGCCCCTTAGCTCAGTGGTTAGAGCAGTCGACTCATAATCGATTGGTCCGCAGTTCAAGTCTGCGAGGGGCCACCAAATTACGGAAGCCTGATGAGGAAACTCATCAGGCTTTTTTCGTTTCTAGCTTTTAGACTATTAAGCAATTGAAGTCTCACTGGTAAATAACTCGCTGAGCGACGTTAAAAACCGTCTGGGTAGAAGTGGATGAGCACGCGCTCCTACTAATAGCACGACATCCACAGCAGGTAATACGGGTAAGTCAGATAGAATCGTTAAATCATCCGTCACACTCAGTCGCCCCATAGCACCTATGGCTAAGCCTTGACGAACAATGGCTCTTTGCGCCGATGAGGTATTACTACAGGCAATCAAACGAAACGGAATACCACGCTTGTTTAGTCCATCAATCGCAGCTGCGTGATAACGACAATCCGATTGAAATAAGGCGAGCGAAAGTACATCTCCGTACTTGCCTGAATCAGGGTTTGCACCAATCCACACACCTTGATCGCTGGTAATCCAATACCCTTCTTCACTATTAGAGTGACGCGTGACTATCGCAGCATCCAGTTTACCGTTATCTAGCCAACTGCGAAGCACTGAGCTAGGCTCATTGAAGATCTGAATAGAACATGCAGGCTTTGCCATCATCAGAGACTCAATAACCTTAGGTAGCACCTTGTCATTGTAATCTTCTGGACACCCCAAACGCAGTGGCTGTTTATTTTTATATTTTTTTAAGTCCGCTAACGCACTGTCGTGACGTTCAATTAAATCACTGGCGTAATTGATCAGATTAATTCCAGCTTCACTAAGAGCAAGGTTACGCCCATCACGAACAAATAATTCACTGCCCACTTCTTCTTCTAGTTTGCGCATCTGTGCGCTAAATGCTGATTGGGTGCGGCAAATCTGCTTCGCAGCTCGAGTAAAACTGCCTGTTTCGACAAAGGCGAGAAAGCTACGTAAAGAATCAATATCCATGTATTCGATCACCCATCGTTTTTATTAATAGTTGTTATCAATACTATCCGTTAGTCAGCATCAAAACTCTTCCCTATGCTAACTCATAACCAAAGGACAAGGAGTTATGTTATGCAACTTTATATCGCAAACCAAAATTATTCGACGTGGTCACTTCGAGCATGGACTATCTTTGCACATTACGATCTTGATTTTGAATGTAAGAAACTCTCACTGTTCACTTCCGAGTTCTACGATACCTTAGGTGATATTACTCCGACATCTAAAGTTCCGGCGCTTGTCGATGGAAAGATTTCAGTATGGGAGTCTCTGGCAATTTTAGAGTATGTCAACGAGACCTACTTAGCAGGTAAAGCGTGGCCTGCATCAGCGAACGAAAAAGCCCATGCTCGAGCGGTTAGCTGTGAAATGCATTCAGGATTTGTTGCACTACGCAATGAAATGCCCATGAACTGCCGAGCTCGTCGTGAGGTCATTCTCAGTGAAGCCGCGCAAAAAGATATCGCACGTATCGAGCAATTATGGTCACAACAGATGGAGCAATACCCAGAAGGCTGGTTGTTCGGTGATTGGTCTATTGCCGATGCTATGTTTGCCCCTGTTGCCCTGCGCTTTATCACTTATGGCATCGAGCTTTCAGCTCCCGCCAAGCAATACCAACAAAAAGTGCTTAATAGCCCGGAAATCCAACGTTGGTTGCAAGAAGCCAGTCTCGAAACCGATATTGTTGATGAGGATGAAGTGGGTACACCAGTTTAAATCGCTTCGTTCCACGGCGTGATAAGACTTACGTATTCCTTCTTATCGTGCCATTGGGCATCATTGAATGAGGTTGCGAAGCGATCTCTCATCCCTTACCCTAATGAATCAAAAGAATCAGAACCGTGTTCTGGTTCTTTTTGTTATAAAAGTATCAATAGCGTGATATTTCGGTTTACCGACAGCGCTTTCCATTTGATACTGACACAATAATTACGTAAGGATACCTCACAGATGAAGATTCATTTTTCCTCAATCGCTTTACCCAATTCGGGAACACTTGTTGTTCTTGTCAATGACAATGCCCCTCTTTCTGAGTATGCCAAACAACTGGATGAAAAAACTCAAGGCGCATTAACTAGAGCGATTCAGGTAGAACAATTTTCAGGTAAAAAAAATAGCCTGATCAATATCGTTGCTCCTGCCAATAGTGAACTGAACCGTATTGTCATTTTAGGTACAGGTAACGGTAGTGATATTGATACTCAACATGCCGCAGATACATTGGTAAAACAAATTGAGACTTACCAACTAACGACTATCACGGTTTTGGCTGAGCAAGAGCAACAAGCCGCACAGTTCGCTTATGGCCTGCAACTGTCTAACTACCGTTTTGATAAATATCGCACTCGTAGTGAGCTTCAGGCTAAATATCTACTCACAGAAGCTCACCTCCTCACTACTAATCCAGAACAAGCACAAGCTCTTTACGCACCATTAGAAGCCGTTGCTGAAGGGATTACGATTACTCGTGATCTTGTTTGGGAGCCTGCTAACGTCGTTTATCCTGAGTCTTTTGCTGAGTTTTGCCAAAAACTCGCTCCCTATGGACTAGAGATTGATGTCGTAAATAGTCAGCAAATGGCTGAACTCGGAATGGGTGCTCTACTTGGTGTAGGCCAAGGGTCTATGCATGAGAGCCTAATGGTAATTTTGAAATATAACGGTTCGAATAACGATGAGGCTCCTGTGGCTTTCTTAGGTAAAGGGGTCACTTTCGACAGCGGCGGTCTTTCTCTTAAACCTAACTCTTCGATGAACACCATGAAAGAAGACATGGGCGGCGCCGCTACGGTTACTGGTTTAATGGTGGCACTGGCGAAACGCCAAGCCAACGTCAACGCTATCGGTGTACTCGGTTTAGTTGAAAACATGCCAAGTGATAAAGCACAGCGCCCAAGTGATGTTGTGACCAGCATGTCGGGCCAAACCATCGAAGTAATGAACACCGATGCCGAAGGTCGCCTCGTATTGTGTGATTTAATGACGTATACCCAACGAACTTTTAAACCTAAAGCGATGTTTGATCTTGCAACACTAACAGGTGCAGTGCTAATTGCTCTTGGTGAAGAAATTGCAGGTATCTTCTCAAATGATGATGCGTTAAGTGCGCAAATTACCGCGGCGGGTGAAACAGAACAAGAATCAGTATGGCGTTTACCTATGGGTGGCCAATTTGATCGCTTACTCAAAAGCGAAATCGCTGACATGCGTAACAATGGCAATAAATTGCGTATCGGTGGTTCGAGCGTCGCTGCTCAGTTCCTATACCGTTTTATTGAAAATGAAACACCTTGGGTACACATCGATATTGCAGGTACAGCGTGGACTGGAGAAGGTCTACCGAATAAGCCAAAAGGTGCGACAGGCTTCGGCGTTCGTCTTCTTGATCGCTTAGTAAAAGAGCAATTCGAAGCATAACTAATTGAGTTATCAACATTTCATACTGATAAAGCAGCTTTTATAGCTGCTTTTTTATTGTGTTCAATAATATACAACAATACGCACAAAATTTAATACTGTTAAAGGGTTGTAAACTCTATTTGGATATTTTATAACAACTGTAACCGTATGGTTTTTAATCGGGTGCCATACCCTTTTTAAACCGTACGAATATAACTAATGTGGCCACGATACACCGTGATTGCCCGAACTATAAGTCACCGTCAGTCCAACCTGATGCCGCTCTTATTCCTGCAGTATTCACTATCAGCTTATCTGCTAAAACAAATACTCAACCGATAAGAACAACTTGTGACAGAGCACTAACAGTCGGCACTGCTTAGCAGCACGACTCCATTTACCGTGACCCAAAAGTCTAACAATAAGTAAAGACGCCAAAAGGAATTATCAATGAGTTACTCTACAACCAACCCATACACTGGGGAACTAATCAAAACTTTTCCGGATGCCACTGATGAAGAAGTGCAACATTCTCTAGCGGCTGCTCATGAAGCTTTCCTTGGTTGGAAAGAAACCTCCTTCGCTCACCGTGCTGATGTTCTACAAAAAGCCGCAGATATCCTACGTAAGAACAAACGCCAATATGCAGAAATTCTTACCTTAGAGATGGGTAAAATTATTGGTGAAGCAGAAGCAGAAGTCGAATTGTCTGCGCAAATCATGGAATACTATGTAAAAAATGCAGAAACATTACTTGCGCCGGTAGAGCTTCCAGTTGCCGATCCAGCAGAAGGTAAAGCAAAAGTTGTCCACGATCCTCTTGGTGTGCTGCTTGCTATCGAACCATGGAATTTTCCGTTCTATCAAATTGCTCGTATCCTTGCGCCACAGTTATCAGCAGGTAACACCTTATTACTAAAACACGCTTCAAACGTACCGCAATCTGCAGCCGCTTTTGTGGATATCATGCTTGAGGCTGGTCTACCAAATGGTGCATTTCAAAATCTCTACGCAACTCGTCACCAAGTAGAAACCATCATTAACGATCCACGTGTTTGCGGTGTGGCACTCACAGGTTCTGAAGGCGCAGGTGCCATTGTCTCTTCTCAAGCAGGCAAAGCAATGAAGAAATCAACACTTGAGCTGGGCGGTGCAGATGCCTTCATCGTACTCGATGACGCTGAAATGGATAAAACCGTAAAATGGGCTGTGTTTGGTCGTCACTGGAATGGTGGTCAGGTATGTGTGTCATCTAAACGCATGATCATTCAAGATAATGTTTATGATGAATTCTTGACTAAATACACTGAGGGCGTTGCTGCTCTCAAAGCGGGTGACCCAATGGACCCAACCACAACGTTGGCACCACTCTCTTCACAAGGCGCAGCTGATGAAGTGAAAGAAAAAATCGCCGAAGCAGTCAAACATGGAGCAACCGCAACAGAAGTAGGCACTAAAGTGCCAGCTAATGGTGCCTTTGTTCAACCGACTATCTTGACCAATGTCACACCTGATAACCCAGCGTATTACTGGGAGTTCTTTGGCCCAGTTTCCATGATTCTGCGCGCTAAAGACGAAGCGGATGCCATTGCAATCGCTAACGATTCACCATTTGGTTTAGGTGGTTCTGTTTTCACTGCTGATGAAAAACGCGGTGAACGAGTCGCGCAACAGGTTTCAACCGGCATGATGTTTGTAAACCACCCAACAATGGTGAAAGCTGACTTACCATTTGGTGGGGTACGCAATTCTGGTTTCGGCCGTGAACTGATCGATTTAGGGATTAAAGAATTTGTGAACCACAAATTAATTAATATCGTTGATATCGACGCACCTTTCTAAATCTCAATAAATTGAAGGGCATACATTATGCCCTTCATCATTTTGTCATTAAATCGCCACCAAATCCTCACCAATCTGCAGCCTTACTGACATAGACGCTCTCTAGCATAAACCTCAATATCACCCATAGTGTGAGGTTGTTAATATGCTATCAACTAGCCCGTTTAAACTGCCAAGGAAAACACCTTTTGGTCTTGGTGAACATTTTGCTGAATGGGCGACAGGCCTAAGTCAGCTCGATAAATTTTACGCTCAGCGCCCTGCGGGTTGTAATACGAGAGAGTTCCTGCGCTTTACTCTAGAAGTACTCAATATTGATTACCAAGTCATTCGCGGGTCGATTAACCACGTACCAGAAAGTGGCGCGACCGTTGTGGTAGCAAATCATCCGTTAGGTTGTGTTGAAGGGGTTATCCTAGCGGAGTTATTGCTAGAGAAACGCTCAGATGTGCAAATTCTCGCTAACCACTACCTAAAAACTGTCCCGGAATTAGATGAGCTATTCATCGGTGTTGATGTGTTTGAAGGGGCAAAAGCAGCGAAAGCGAATCTGATGGCAATGCGCCGAGCACACAAGCACTTGGATCAAGGTGGACTGCTGTTAATCTTCCCAGCAGGAGAAGTCTCCCAATTAGTTGATCACAAACAGCGCCGTTTAGAAGATAAAGAATGGAGTCAATCAGTGAGCCGCTTAGTGAAAAAACACAAAGCGACCACAGTACCTGTTTACATTGATGGCCATAACTCGAAACGTTTCTATATGGCTGGAAAAATCCACCCGCTGCTACGCACTCTAATGCTCGGCCGAGAACTGCTCAACAAAACACAATCTCGTATTCAGATCTCAATTGGCGAAGCCATTCACTATAAAGAGGTTCACCACCTCTGCGATGAGCAAATGGTGAATTATCTGCGCCTTAATACCTATCTTCTACAACAGGTATCCAGTGAAAAACGGAATAAAACCAGCGGTGATACGACCTTAGCGCCTATTGCTCCTCGCCTACCACTTGCCGATCTTCTCCACGATCTCAATCACCTACCAACAGACGATAAGCTACTTAGCCACAGCGATTTCGATGTGTACTGCACAACAGCAGACAAAATTCCGTCCATCCTGTTGGAGATTGGTCGCATTAGAGAAGAGAATTTTCGTTTAGTAGGAGAAGGCACGGGCCTCGCCGTTGATATCGATGAGTTTGATCGTGACTACCTACACCTTTTCATCTGGGATCATGAACAACAGCAATTAGTCGGTGCCTATCGGCTTGGGTTAGTGGATCAACTGCTTGCTCATCGAGATATCGATAGTCTCTATTCAAGTACGCTATTTCATTATGATCGTCAGTTTATGGATAACATGGGTAAAGCGATAGAGATGGGACGCTCTGTTGTTGACCATCACTACCAAAAATCGATGGCTCCACTACTCTTGTTATGGAAAGGTATTGCTACATATGTCTATCGACATCCGGAATATACCCACCTTTTTGGCCCTGTGAGTATCAGTAATGATTACAGTGAGCAGGCTCGGCGTTTATTAGCCGATACCATGACACTGCATTACTACGATAATACGCAAGCTGATTTTGTCTCAGCAACAAACCCACTCCCGACTACAGGTCAAGCACAGTGGAACTCTAGCTTACTGACTTCGTTAGCCGACTTGCAGCTTCTTAGTCGTGTCATTGCTCGTATTGATGAAGGAAAAGGCATACCGGTACTGTTAAGGCAATATCTTGGCTTGAATGGCAAACTGGTCAGCTTTAACGTTGACCCTGACTTTAATGACGCTCTTGATGGCTTAATCGTTGTAGACCTGCGTCATGTTCCCAAAAGAACATTGGGACGATACATGGGGTGTGAGCAAGCTGGCGAATATTTAACTCGACACAAATAGCCTCAACTTACTCTCTTGAACAAGATAAACGGCTACTCAAAGTAGCCGTTTATTCTTTCTATTCTCTCCAACAACGCCTGTTACGCAGCAACAAGAGACACACGTTGTTGTTGTTCAATCAACCAACTGGTCCATGCTTCCATCCCCTCTCCTGTACGAGCAGAAAGCTTCAGGATTTGAATAGTTGGATTGATCTTTTTCGCATTCGCAATGCATTCATCAACATCGAAATCGACATAAGGTAAGAGATCAATTTTATTAATGATCATTAGGTTAGAGGCGGCAAACATATTTGGATATTTCAGCGGCTTATCCGCTCCTTCGGTCACCGATAAGATCACCACCTTAGAAAACTCGCCCAAGTCAAAACTTGCAGGGCAAACCAGATTACCGACGTTTTCAATAAACAGCACCCCCTGCTCTAAGTCTCCCAATTGATGGTACGCTTGGTGGATCATATCGGCGTCTAAGTGACACCCTTTTCCCGTATTCACTTGGATAGCAGGCACTTGCGTCGCGCGGATCCGATCCGCATCATTACTGGTTTGCTGATCGCCTTCGATCACCGCACAACCGATTTGATTCTTGATCTGCTCGATCGTTTCAGTAAGAAGCGTTGTTTTACCTGAACCAGGGCTAGACATTAAATTCAGAGCTAACTGATTTTGTGCGATAAAATGCTGACGATTATGCTCAGCAACTTGATTGTTCTTACCTAAAATATCTTGCTCAATACTGATCAACTGTTTCTGTGAACCCCCTGCGACATGAGTCTGGGCTTCACCTTGACCAAAATGTAGATCGCCATTACTCGCGACCACGCCATCACTTTCATGATGATGAGCATGCTCATATTCATGATCGTGGGGATGTTGATGAGAGTGTTCATGGGGATGGCTATGACTGTGATCATGTGAGTGAGGTTCTGAGCCAGCAGAGCCTTCAATGTGATAATGCACATGATGATGTACATCACCATGGTGATAATAGTGATGATGAATGACCACAGATTGAGTTGATGCGTGTTCCGCATCGTGGTGGTGATCATGTCCATGATGGTGCTCGTGAGCATGTGGATGGGCATGATCGTGTTCATGCTGGTGACCTTCAATATGGCTGTCACCACAGCCGCAAACAGTACACATTTATTCTACCTCAATGTTTTTAATCTGAAGTTCTTCACCCGTTTCAATACGCAAGTTATAGCTCTGACATTTTGTGCAAGCATCCATATGGCTACGAATATCCACATGGGTGCCACAATCCAAGCAGGTACCACTGGCAGCAATGGTTTCAATCATCAATCTCGCCCCTTCTGCCACAGTATCTCGACTGGCAAATTCAATACCGGTGCGCAACGCATCGGGTTCTATACAAGAGAGAGCGCCAATACTTAACGTTAATCCGGTGACCTTGCTGACATGGTGTAACTTGGCTTGCTCAACCACGATATCAACCGTTTTAATGCTCATGGATAATTCGTGCATCAGGTGCTCCTAACAAATTCTTGGTAACAATTCGCCAACAGGAAAATCCAAATAGCGCTTACTTCCCCAAGGGCTACACAAGATAGGCTTAGCTGGAGAACCTTGGGTGACCTCACCGATGATCGCAGCCTGCGCTTGAAAAACCTGCAACACAGACAAGGCATCTTGCGCTTGCTGAGCTGGAACCGCGAGAATAAAGGTACCTTCATTGGCTAGATCATAAGGTTCAAAGCCAAACAGCTCACACACCCCTTTGACCGCAGTATCTACAGGAATGGCTTGCTCATCTAAACGCATTTGCACGTTCGAGCTTTGGCACCATTCGTTAAGTACCGCCGACAAACCGCCTCGAGTGGCGTCACGCATTGCTCGTGGCGTAATCCCCTTGTTCAGCAAAGTGTTCACAATTGGCCATAAAGCTGCACAATCACTTTCAATCTCACTCTCCAAACGCAAAGATTCACGTGCCGCTAATACACAAGCGCCATGACGACCGATATCGCGAGAAACCAATAAAACATCCGTAGGCTGCAACTGGCTCGCTGAGACATTCGGTAGCACAATTTCACCGATACCCGTGGTATTAATAAACACCTTATCAGCGCACCCTTTCGGCACAACTTTCGTGTCACCACATACAATTTGCGCACCGGTTGGCACGATTTCCTCAGCCATCGTATCGACAATGCGCTCTAAATCGCTAAATGGAAAACCTTCTTCAAGAATGAAGCTACAGGTGAGATATTTGGGTTGAGCGGCAACCATGGCTAAATCATTGATAGTACCTGCGATAGCCAAAGAACCAATATTGCCACCAGCAAAAAATAGCGGTTCAACCGTAAAGCTATCGGTTGTCATCGCTACCGGTCCATTCAAAGTGAAAGTGGCCGCATCTTCCGCTTTTAATAATGGGTTTTCAAAACGACGAAAGAAAAGGTTATGGATGAAATCATTCATCTCACGTCCGCCACCGCCGTGACTAAGTTGAACCTGTTGTGGGCGACTCATGACAAGCTTTCCTCCATTATTCCCGCATAGCGATAATAGGCGTTACACGCCCCTTCCGAACTGACCATACAACTCCCCATTGGGCGAGTTGGAGTACATCCTTTCCCGAATACTCTGCAATCAGCAGGCGTCGCTAAGCCACGTAAAATATCTCCACAACGACACGCTTTATGATCAGCAACAGCATGAGTCGGTAAAATGGCCTTAAATTCAATTTCTGCATCGCGATGAGCGTAACGATCTTGCAGACGAAGAGCAGAATGAGGAATAGGACCTAACCCACGCCAATTAAAGCTTTCTCGCACAGTAAAGATTTTATCGATGAGCTTTTGGGCAGCCATGTTCCCTGCCATAGAAACCACACGTTTGTATTGAATATCCAAACGGTGTTCACGCTCGGCCGCTTGTTCGACCAACATCAAAACAGATTCCAACACATCAACAGGCTCAAACCCGGCGACCACAATAGGGATATGATGTTCATCAACAATCGGCTGGTAGATTTTTGCACCAGTAATTGCACTCACATGCGAAGGGCCAATAAATGCGTTGATAGGGGTTTCTTTGTCAGCCATAACCACATGCATAGCTGGTGGTACAAGAACATGGTTAATATGAAAATAGAGATTATCTAAGCCGCGTTTTTCCGCCATATCCACCAGCACAGCAGTCATTGGTGTCGTGGTTTCAAATCCAATCGCAAAAAACACCACTTTTTTATCTGGATTCTGCGCCGCAATCTGCAGTGTATCCATCGGATCATATACCGGTTCGACTCGGCCCCCTTTAGCGCGACATTGAGCCAGTGATAATTGAGACCCCGGAACCCGAATCATGTCGCCAAGGCAAACCAAAACCACATCCTCGGTCATGGCTAACGCAATCGCTTGATCAATTCGCTCTTTAGGCATCACGCATACTGGGCAGCCCGGACCATGCACAAAGTGCAAATTGTCGGGTAATAGCTGCTTCAAACCATACTTCATTATTGTATGAGTATGGCCACCACACACTTCCATGATATAGAGAGGCTTGGTGAGCGTTTGGGCTTTTCGCGCGATCTTGTCCGCTAACGCTTTCACCACCTCAGGTTGACGATACCCATCATACAATTGGCTGCTCAAACTCATAACATAACCTGCATATGATCTTGCTCCATTTCATTGAGCAAAGACTGGTACATCTTTAGGTTCTCTTCTGCTTCCTGTTGATTAATTTTGCTAATAGCAAAGCCAACATGTATCAACAGGTGTTCACCAACGATGACAGGATCTTCTATCAAACTAATACTGACTTCTCGTATTACGCCTAACGTTTCAACCTTGGCCGTAGCGTTATCTATATCAACACTGACCACACAGGATGGAATACATAAACACATAATCTTTTCTCTTGTTGATGACAGAGCTCAGTTCGCTCTATCGGTTTGAGTCTGGTGATGAATGCCATACCAGAGCTGACCGGCTGCAATACCGCCATCATTCACTGGGATAACTTTTCCACTCATCCACTGCCGACCCTGTTGTGTAAAATCCTGAGCCACCGCATTTAATAAACGGCGGTTTTGAAACACACCGCCAGAAAGCACAACAGGCAGTTCAAGGTATTGCTGACTTTTTACCACGATGGCATGCGCTAAGGCGTCAATGAACCCCGCACTGACTTGACTCTGCCACCCTTTATCATGCTGAGTTTTATCCTGAATCAGCACCTCTAACATTGGCCACCAATCTAACTGATTCTGTTCATTCCAAGGCAGATAGAATGGTTCACCCTTTTCGTTATGTTCAGCTTTGCTAGCATTTAGAACACCATGATCTAAATGCTTATTACTTATTGATTTAATTAACTTTTCATTTAAATAACAGCAATCCTGTACAGCTTTAGGATCATTTGGACACCTATGATCCAAAAGCTCAGCAATCTGCTCCATCATTAAGCCACTTTCCCCTTCGAAATCGGGCGTCGACACCAATTCAAGCAATGCAGCGATACCATCAAATAAACGCCCAATCGAACTGGTATAAGGGGAATGTTTTTCACTGCGCCACAACCTATATAAGTTGTCGAAATAGTCAGGGCTCCACGACTTAAAAATGGCTAAATCGAGCGCTCTAATTTGTTCGACAGACAGATGTTCCAGCAGCATGGCGTAAAGAATTCGTGCGGGTTGATGAATGGCTTGTTCACGTCCTATCAAACGAAAAGGTTTTAACTGAGCAATACGCTGGTAACCATCGATATCAGCGACCATCACTTCCCCACCCCATACGGTTTCATCTTCTCCCCAGCCAGTACCATCAAAAGCGAATCCTAAGACGGACTTGGTATATTGATGTTCAGCCATCACTGAAAGAAGGTGGGCGTAGTGATGCTGCAGTGAAATCACTGATTCGTTTTGTTCTGTCGCAAATTGAGTAGAGAAATAACCAGGATGACAATCACTGATCCATTGCTTAGGCTGAGTTTGATAGAGGTGAGGAAAATACTCACTCATGGTGATAAAACGGCTTTGTGTATCAATATCATCAATATCGCCGATATAAGGAGAGAGCATCCACTGTCCGGGCAGGGCAAACGCTACGCTCGACTTTTGCTGCGCGCCAACTGCGATAATGGGCATTTGAATACCATCACAAGCCTGGCTATAGGGTGCAAACCCTCGCGCCATACGTAATACTCGTATTTCCCCAGCCGCTAAATGCACCACACTGTCATCACAAGCATTCACAATCTCTCGGTTATGATCGAGAACACCATCGAGTTGACCGCCAAATTGCTGAGCAATCTCGTCACGTTGTGTCGCCAGTGGCACGCCTGAAACATTGGCACTAGTCATGACTAATGCCCTTACACCCAAATCAGCTAACGCTTCCATTAACAACACGTGCAAAGGTGAATAAGGCAACATCACCCCTAAAAAAGCCATATTGGGCGCAACTGACTGCGCAAGACTAAGCCCATCGTCGCGCCGACGCATCAATACAATGGGGGCAGCTTGTGACTGTAATACCTGCCACTCTGCCGACTCTCCCACGACCAATTGCTGCGCAGTCTGTAAATCAGTCGCCATGATGGCTAACGGTTTACGCTGGCGATGCTTTAATTGACGTAACCGTTGTACCGCTAACTCATTGGTGGCGTCGCAAGCAAGATGAAAACCACCAATGCCCTTTAGCGCAATCACGCCGCCTTTGGCTAAACCATTTACCGCCTCTTGCAACGCATGCTCTTTTATCTGAGCGGGTTCTGAATCTTCCGCAGAATAGAACCATGACAGATGCGGACCACAATGATCACAACTGACTGGCTGAGCATGGTAACGACGATCGTTTGGATCGTGATAAACGCTTTCGCACGTTGGGCATAAAGCGAAGTTTGCCATCGAGGTGAATTCACGATCATAAGGCAACTGTTTGATGATCGTAAAACGTGGACCACAATTTGTGCAGTTGATAAACGGATAACGGTAATAGGGCGAAGTGGGATCGTGTAACTCTCGATAACAATCAGGGCACATGGCCTGATCAGGTGCCACACTAACCATCACATCATGCTGTCTGTCACTCGTGACGATCGAAAACTCACTCACCGCATGAAGCTGATGCTCTTTAATACTGATGCGATCAACTCGGGATAAAGGCGGTGTTTTCTTCTGTACCTGATCAATAAAAGCATCGATGTTTTCCCACTGACCTTGCACATCAATTTGCACGCCAGCCGTGTCATTACACACCGATCCTGCCAATTCATACTGGGTGGCTAACTGATAAATAAAAGGTCGATACCCAACCCCTTGAACCACTCCAGTGATATGAATTAAACGGCGGGATAGCATAATTAGTGCTCCAAGTTACACCAGCATATTTTATTGATAATCGACATAATTAACGTCTAAAACTAATATCCACCTAATGCAAACAATGAATANATATTTAACTGACGCCTATTTTATCGAAGATAGTGGGAATATACAGTTCTGTTAATTGACCCAAATCAAGCACATGGCAAACATTTTTTTCGTGCTTGTTTTTATTATATTTAGATCTAAAAAATGCAGTTATTATCCATATGTATTATTAAAAATAACTAATTAATAAGTGACTGAGGGATAACTGCATATAATGAAAATTCACATTGCATCAACGTATTATTTTTCACTTGGAAAATTGAGTCTTTCAGGGTGTGTATAAATATTGGCACGACCACGTCGACAATAACCACATAAAGTAAGATTCAGCTGATCCGCCATTTCCACCGCCATATTGGTTGCAGCTGATACAGCAAAAAGGAACTGCACCCCACTTGCGACCACTTTTTGGACCATTTCAAAGCTGGCTCGACTGGTTACCAGTATGGCTCCTTGCGATTTTTGCTGACGCAAAACCCATCCCACTAACTTATCTAACGCAATATGGCGACCAACATCTTCAAATATTGCCTCTATCTCCCCTTCAGCAGACAAATAGGCCGCGGCGTGAGATGAACCTGTCACCTGATTTAACACTTGATGAGCATGTAAGTTGTCTAAAGCGTACTGCAAATTTTCGATATCAAAAGACGTTGAGGTAGGTAGAGGTTGACTATAACGGCATACCGAATCAAGTTTTTCTGTACCGCAAATGCCACACCCTGTCATACCGGCGAGTGAACGGCGCTTTTGTTGCAAGCGATCAACGCAACGATTAGCAATTCGCACGTTAACGGTAATACCATTGTCTTGCTGTTCAATATCAACATCATGAACATCTTTGAGCTGATCGATAATCCCTTCAGTCAAAGCAAATCCAACCGCGAATTCTTCTAGATCCATCGGCGTACACATCATGACAGTGTACGCAACACCATTAAACTCAATGGCGACTGGCGTTTCTTGAATAAGGGCGTCTTCTTCTTGCTGTCCATCATTCCCCTGTTGATAACGGATCATTGGCTTGCTCTTGTAAGCTGGGAAATCGACGGGAGACAACTCAACACTCATGCTGTTTTCCTTAGCGGGTTACACTTCTGGTAAATAATCTTTGCTGCTAATACCCATTTTCTGCATGCGAGAAAGCAACGTAGTTCGCTTTAATCCTAACTTAGCCGCAGCGCCCCGAGCCCCAGCTACAATGCCATTGCAATCACGCAATGTTTGAATCACCACATCGCGATCCATATCTGCTGCAGCCACAGGAACGGTTGGCTTTTCATCGTCGCTATCGTCAAGTTCAAGTCCTAAACTCACGAGCTCTTCCACGGGAACATTCAACACATCCCCACGAGTTAAGATGACCGAGCGCTCTATAAAGTTTCGTAATTGTCTAACATTACCAGGCCAATCAAAAGCACTTAACGCCCGCATCGAATTATTAGCAACGGCGGTGATATTCTTACCCATTTTTTTCGAAATCACACGGGTAAAATGTTTCACCAATAGTGGAATATCTTCAGGCCGCTCCCTGAGAGGAGGAATAATGATTGGAAAAATATTCATACGATAATAGAGATCACTGCGGAATGTTTTCTCTTCAACCATTTCCAGTAAGTTGGCATTGGTTGCAACAACAATACGCACATCAACTGGGATAAGTTGATTACGCCCTACCCGTTCAATCTCATTTTCTTGCAGTGCACGTAATAACTTAGGTTGCAGAGAGAGGGGCATATCCCCTACTTCATCGAGAAACAGTGTCCCATTATTGGCTTGCTCAAAGCGTCCGACACGACTGCTCACTGCCCCAGTAAATGCCCCTTTTTCATGGCCAAATAATTCACTTTCAAACAAACCTTCAGGCACCGCTGCACAGTTCATTTTCACCATGCGTTTTTGGCTACGGCGACTCATCTTATGTATCGCACGAGCAATCAACTCTTTACCGGTCCCTGTTTCACCAAGGATCATCACCGTACTGTCGCAATCGGCCACCATCGCCACTTGGTCTAACACGCGGTTCATCGATTCACTTTGACTAATAATGTCATCAAATATCAGATGGTTATCATAGCTTTCATCAATAGACTCATACTGACCTTTAGGCATCATTTTGCTGTGAGCCTCATGAACATTAACACTGTGCATAGCTAACGCAACACGCGCTGCCACTTGCTGCAACGTATCAATATCCATACTTGGCATCTGCTTATCATCACGCATCATGTAAGCGATATAACCTACTTTCATCCGCCTAAAAATCAGCGGCATGATGATAATTTTAGTGATGTCATCGGCAAACTGAAGCGTGTTTTTTTGATCACTCAAATACGCCAGCTTTTTATGATCTAAATAGACTATTTCATTATGATTAACCGCAGCTTGAAATACCGAATCATCATTGAAAAAGTGGCTCTGTTGATACACTTTGCCATCAACCATTCGCCCGGTATTCTGTGTATAAAGCCCCTGATTAATGTCAATCAGTGCTACATCTGTAATAGAAAAATGCTGGAACAAACACTGCTGAAGAGAACTGAGCAACATCTCTTTATTACTTTGGCTGATCACCGCATTCGTAACATCAACCAGAATATGGTAGTTATCCCGTTCATTACTCAGCTGTTGAGTCATGTTCGATGCTAATTCGTGATCCAAAACATGAGTGACAAACGACACGATCATGCTGTTTTGGAGACGAAACTGACGTTCACCATCCTCCAATTCATCCACTTGAGGATTAATGAATTCAATGAAACCAATTTGCTGATTGGTCGATTTTAAAGGTACTTTGCAGTAATGATGAATATTTTCGTAGGCGGGATGTTCGGTAAAATGAGGATGAGAATAATAGAAACTCACACCATCTAAATTATAAATACCATCATCATAAGGCATACTGTATATATCGTATTCCTGATGATAAAACGCTTCACGGTGCACTTTTTCTTGATCATCAACATAATAAAGTACCGACTCATCAGACTGACCGCAGCGTAATATAATATTGATCTTTTCTACTTGTAAGAATGCACACTCTTCACTATTTAAAAATTTCAACAAGTCGGCAGTATCATTAATCGATAGCATCGCCTTGGAGAAAATCATTAATTCTTGGGCTGTTTGATTCATGGCTACAATAAAAAAGGCTCTTTAGTTGCACGTATAATACCGCATGCATAAAGAACCTTTTTTGATCTTAACTCACTATGAACTTATTTATGCCTGTTCAACATGTGATCTTAAGCGCGCTTTCATCTCGCTGTATTCCGTTTTCACGTAATTTTCAGCCCAAGCTGCGTCTGCGATCGCTTCCACTTTCACCGCACAGTATTTGTATTCTGGTGTACTAGAAATTGGGTCAACGCGTTCGATAGTCAGCTCATTACAAGCACCAATCCACCATTGATAAGTCATGTAGATCGCGCCTTGGTTCACACGAGGGTTCACATTAGCACGAGTAATGACTTTACCACGGCGTGAAGACACCCAGATCAACTGTTGATCTTTAATGCCGTATTTAGCCGCATCATCAGGGTGAATTTGCGCAAATCCAGGTTCATCAGCCAAGGTGGTTAATGCAGTACAGTTACCTGTCATAGAACGGCAAGAGTAGTGACCCACTTCACGTACGGTCGACAATACCAATGGGTAATCCGCATCGGGTTGTTCTACTGGTGGACGCCATTCCGCGCCAATAAATTTACCTTTGCCAGAAGGCATAGAGAATTTATTGCCTTTAAATAGGTATGGAGTACCTGGGTCTGCTTCATCCACACATGGCCATTGCACGCCTTTAAGGCCTGCCATTTTTTCGTAGGTTGCGCCTTCATACAATGGAGCAAGGTGACGCATTTCATCCCAGATTTCTTCAGTATTGTTGTAATGCATTGGGTAACCCATACGAGTCGCCAACAAGCCGAAGATTTCCCAGTCAGGTTTCACATCAGGTGGCGGAGTCACTGCTTTATAGAAGCGTTGGAAACCACGGTCAGCACTTGAGTACACCCCTTCATGTTCACCCCAACTGGTTGATGGGAACACGATGTCGGCACGTTCTGCAGTTTTCGTCATAAAGATGTCTTGCACAATCACCAGTTCGAGATCGCTCAATGTCTTACGCATTGCGTTCAAGTCAGCTTCTGTTTGTGCAGGGTCTTCACCAAAGATGTAATAAGCCTTACATACGCCTTCAGCCACTTTATGACCCACTTCAGTAATGCGGTAACCCGGTTTGTGAGACAGTTTCACACCCCATGCTTGTTCAAATTTTTCACGAATTGCATCATCAGTTACCGCTTGGTAACCAGGATATTGATGAGGAAGCATCCCCATATCACAAGTCCCTTGTACGTTGTTTTGACCACGTACCGGACCTACGCCCACACCACGACGACCAAAGTTACCCGTCATCATCGCAAGGCCAGCCAAACCGCGAACCACGTCCACTGCTTGACCAAATTGAGTCACACCCATACCCCATAGAATCATAGATTCAGAAGCCGCAGCATAAGTACGCGCTGCTTGGCGAATTTCTTCGCCGCGAACACCAGTAATGTGTTCCACTTCTTCTGGGCGATAGTTCATGACGATTTTTTTGAATTCTTCAAACTCTTCTGTGTAACGTTGAACGTAATCAACGTCATACAAGTTTTCGTCAATCAAGGTGTAAGCGATCGCGTTAACCACAGCCATGTTTGAACCGTTTTTCAATGGAACCCATTGATCGGCGATACGTACAGACTCAATTTTACGCGGGTCACAAACGATCACTTTCGCACCGTTTGCTTTTGCTTTAAACACTTGGCGAGCGATAACAGGGTGAGAATCCGCAACGTTATAACCAAAGAACAACAGACATTTAGATTCTGCAATTTCATTGATTGAGTTACTCATCGCACCGTTACCTACGGTGGATTCTAAGCCTGATACCGATGGAGCGTGACAAACACGCGCACAGTGGTCGACGTTGTTAGTACCGATGACAGCACGAGCAAATTTTTGCATTACATAGTTTGCTTCGTTACCTGGACCACGAGCAGAACCGGTGGTCATGATAGAATCGGCGCCGTATTTTTCTTTAATCGCCGTTAGACGCTCAACAGCAAAATCTAACGCTTCATCCCAAGATACCGCTTCTAATTTTGAATCACGAGTACGGCGGATCATTGGGTGTTTTAGACGTGGAGTCAGTAGGTTAGTATCATTTAAGAAATCCCAACCATAATAACCTTTAAGACATAGGTTACCTTCGTTAGTGCGGCCCATAGCCGGTTCAGCACCAACAACCTTGTCGTTCTCCACAAGTAGATTCAGTTTGCAGCCAGTACCACAGTATGGGCAAACTACGATGGATTTTTTCATATCAACCTTCTTCAATCAGACAGTAATACCAGCTGCACGAGTTGCAGCTTCTTCACGTTTTTGCTGGCTGGTTTGTTGAAGTTCATCAGAATTAATCAGACTGATAGCACCAGTTGGGCAAACTTCTACACAAGCCGGTCCGTTTTCACGGTGAGAACATAAATCACATTTAACAGCCTGTGATTTAGGCACTTTACGGCTAAACAAAGCAGCATGGCCGTTATTTTCTTCCACCATAGTGGTAACGACCGCCATTGCGCCAAATGGGCAAGCAACAGCACAGGTTTTACAACCAATACAGCGAGATTGAATCACCTTAACGAATCCATCTTCATGAATGATGGCATTGTTAGGACAGACTTGAGCACAAGGGGCGTCGTCACATTGACGACACATGACAGGAGTGGTTACCTGTGCATTTTTCACCAATTGCAAACGAGGTTGAAAGCCCTCGGTACTTTGCAATGTGCCTGTACATCCTTCTTGGTGAGAAATCGCGCATGCTACTTCACAAGTTCGACAACCAATACATTTAGTGGCGTCTGCAAAGACAAAACGATTCATGCGATATCCTTCTAGTGTCGGTACACCAGAGTTATAAAACTCTGATGGCTATTAAGCACGAGACGTGCCAATGTTACTAGTAACTTTATAGTCAACATAAGTTACTGTTTTATAATTACTTAAAGACAAAGCTCACGATTAATATCGTTATTCATTGTTGTCATCACGACAAAACTCCCCGTCACTCGACACTAGTGACGAAAACAGTGACACTAGTGACGAGAAGTCTTATCTAGCAGTGGGCATACCCACCATCACCTTCCCAACTAGGAAGGGCATGATAGATCTGCTCAACAGCTTGCTTGACCAACGGATTCATTGGGTAGGAAAAGCCAACCATCTCTGGCTGAATACCAAGAAAAGTGACTTCAGGTACGAAGGTCTTTAGCTCATTGATAAGAAAATTAAGCGGTAAACTGTGGGTAGAAACCAAAAACATATCGGCACTGGTTTCTTGTTCAATCACCCGAATTTCACCGACTTCTTCTCCAAAGTCAGCCGCATCGACGATGACAATTCGGTGCGGTTGGGCTTTACGGATTAAGTGCAAAACATCTTCTGGCATTGTTCCGCCATCCAATACTTCCCACTCATCAAGTGGGTTTTCTTTGCACATTTTGGCAAGTAGGGGACCGGCCGCGTCATCCCCCATCATGTAATTACCGACCGTTAATAAAATTTGTTGACTCATTACCCACCTCGAATCATCAAATACATGGTTGGTTCGTTATAGATTGCCGTGAGTACTTCAATAAATCCGACTGTCAGCTCACGACTTTTCACACTTTGTGCATTCGCATCAATGGCATCGAACGCCAGTGCCAGCATATTGATATGTTCGGGATAAATAGTAATTTCACCAAACATCAAAAAGCCTTTCATCTTGCGATACGCTTCACTCTCCGTGTCTAAAGCAGAAATCCATTCCAAGTATTCAGGCCCAGTACAGACCATCGCTGCACTCAAGCAATCAACGATGCCAAGGTGGTGACCAATCGCTAAGCTGTAATACATAACTTGCTTAGCATCTTGGGGAATGTTGTCTTTTTCATCGATAAATTTGCGAGTTAAACGATAGAAATAGACGCTGCCTTTTAAATGGCGAGACTCAGCGACATCCATGGCAAGCTCCTTGTAGTTGACCGCCAGTGATTTGATTCATCACTTCACGCATCAAGGTATTCACAATCTCAGTTAACCGTGGATCATCGTTTTTCTCTAAATAGGCTTTAACGTTCTGGTCAACATTGCTGGAATCACATGTAACCAGTACATCCAGCAATTCATTGGCAATACGTTTACCTGCGCGGTATCCAGCTAACACGCGAGCTTCACGTTCAACCATCACCCGAATATCGGTCGGAATGCCGGTGTGGCGAAGTGTCGCAGGCTCTTTATCTGCTTGGTGTTCTTTGCTGTGCATTTTTTGCTCAAGCAAACCCAAGGCAACCGCAAAACCGTAAATAGTGGCAGCAGGTGTTGGAGGGCAACCAGGAATATAGACATCAACGGGCACTATCTTGTCTGTTCCACCCCACACACAGTAAAGGTCGTGGAAGATACCGCCATCGCAACCACATGCGCCGTAAGAGACCACAATTTTCGGATCTGGAGCCGCTTCATAAGCGCGCAACGCAGGCGCACGCATAGCACGGGTAACTGCGCCAGTGAACAACAAGATGTCGGCATGACGAGGGGATGCCACTACTTTAATACCAAAACGTTCGGTATCGTAAACCGGAGTAGTCGCTGCAAAAATTTCAATTTCGCAGCCGTTACAACCACCGCAGTCAACACGATAAACATAGGCAGAACGTTTAATTTGCTTAAGTAGAACTTCTTTTAATTTCTCGTGTTGAGGCGAGACAGGAACTGGAACAGTTTCAGTATGGTTGGCACCAGAAAGCTGTTTTATACCTTTCATGCTTCCTCCTTCTCAGACTCAGATTGAGCAACCGTCTGCATTTGTTGCGCAGATGTTTTTATAAAACGTTGGTGGGTAATGTTTTCACCATCGAGCATATTGGCTTTACGACGACATTCTGGGCAGGTTGCTAATTGCTGACGACGCATCTCAAGATGCTCACCCGTTAAACCAGATTGCTCTAGAGTAGCCATGGTGTAATCCAATAGTTTTTGCGCGACAAAAGGCTTGCCACAACATGAGCACGTTGCCAATTTGAATTCTGCACTTTCATACAAATCTTCTTTCTTGGTGACAGCTAATTCAAAGTTTGGCGTTAGCTCAATTGCATGAGTTGGGCATACCTCTTCGCAACGACCGCAGTAAATACACCGAGCTAAAGAGAGTTCCCAGCGACGAGTTCCTTTTGCGGCATCAGTTTCCATGATGAGCGCATTAGCAGGACAGGCGCGTGTGCACGCGCCACAAGAGATACATTGACTCGCATTCAGCTCGGGTTTACCACGAAAGTCAGAAGAGACTTCCAGCGGAGCAAAGGGATATTTTTCAGTCACATCCCCTGCTTTAAGAATGGTTTTGAGTAACTTAATCATAACGCCCCCTTACCATGCTTTGAGCGGTGAGTTTTTACGATTCACGCTATATTGCTCAATGGCTTTGTATGGAATGGTCTGGCTGCGTTTTTTCTTCGTATCCACGATGGTGACGCGGTCAGTACAAGAATAACAAGGGTCAAGACTACCGATGATCAATGGCGCATCGGCCACGGTATTACCACGCAACATATAACGAAGTGTTGGCCAGTTCGCGTAAGTCGCCGCACGACAACGCCAACGGAACACTTTTTGGTTATCGCCAGTCATACTCCAGTGCACGTTTTCACCGCGAGGCGCTTCGGTGTACCCCAAGGCAAATTTATGCGGAACGTAGTCAAACCCTTCGGTTAGAATTGCCCCAGCAGGCAAGTGGTCTAAACCAAACTCAACAATGTTCATCGCATCAAATACTTCACGAATACGCACGAGAACACGTGCTTGTACGTCGCCAGTATCAATGTGCTGCAATTCAATTGGCACTTGTGAATACGCTTCTAGGTGAGCGCCATGCACAATGCGTGCATCACGCGCAAAGCCGCTGCCGCGAATCATTGGACCAACAGGACTAAAATCGCGCGCGATATCTTTCGCTAACACACCAACGCCACATAAGCGGCTATCAATGTTTGGCGTGGCCAAAAGCATATCGACTAATTCACTGAAGGTTTTGCGCGCTTCACGAATCAAGGTAATGCCTTTTTGGCGCTGCTCTTTTAAAATATCGCGGCGCACACCGCCAATCAGATTCATTCCGTAAGTTTTACGAGCACCTGTTAATAGCTCAGCCAGTTCCATGGTTTTTTCACGCACGCGGAAGAACTGCATGAAACCAGAGTCAAAACCGACAAAGTGGCTCGATAAACCAATATTCAGCAGGTGACTGTGCAGACGTTCCACTTCAAGTAATACCGTACGAATCATCTTGGCACGTTCCGGCACTTCGATTTGCAGAGCCGTTTCAACGGAGTTGTTGTACCCCACACTATGAGTAAAACCACAAATGCCGCACACACGGTCAGCGAGGAAACCAATCTCGTTATACCCCATACGGGTTTCGGCCAGTTTTTCCATCCCGCGGTGAACATAGAACATACGGTAATCCGCATCGACAATGTCTTCACCATCGACGAATAAACGGAAGTGTCCCGGTTCATCAGAAGTGATGTGCAGCGGTCCAATAGGAACAATCCGGTTAGATTCATCACCTAATTCATTAAGGAATGGGTAATTCTCTGTATCAGTCGTAGGTTCTGGACGCTGACGATGATCCATCGCATCTTTACGCAAAGGATGAAGATCATCAGGCCAGTCATCGGGTAGCACCAAACGACGCTCATCCGGTAAGCCCACAGGGCGCAATCCGAACATATCGCGTACTTCACGCTCCCCCCAAACTGCAGCAGGAATGTGTGGCGTGATAGAAATAAATTCTTCCGTATTGGCATCCGCCAGCACTTTAACCACAACCCAGCTTTTCACTTCGCCTTCCATAGAAAGCGCATGATAAACAGCAAAATGGCCGTTTAGGCTGCGTTCATCGTTACCAAAGCTGACCGATAACCAACCACCTTGATCGTAGTAAAGCCATTTCATGACTTCGACTAAAGAGGTCATTTTTACCGTAATGGTAACTTGGTTATCAGCCTGCCACTCTTCTTCAAGAATGGCAGAAGGGAATAAATGACGTACCCCATCAACGTACTGTTTACCGATCTGACGTTGCGAGTAAGTTTGAGTTTTCATATCCATTCAACATTCTCTCTTTATTGAACTAGGTGAGTGGCAGCATCAGTAGTTTGAGTCAGCGCGCTCGCTGACTGAAATGGCAAATGCAGTTGTTGTAAAACAGTGGAGAAGTCTTGATGTGTGATAACTTGAGCCGCTTGATTGACGCCGTGTAATACCACTTCAGGGATATGAGTGCCCATAAGCACCATTAAGCCCATCATGACGACAAGCGGGACGACGGTCATCACATTCACTTCGCCTTTATCAACGCCTTCCGGTGCTTTGCCCAGCACACAAGCGGCAACTAAGCGAGCGAGTCCAGCTAACACGAGCGTTAATAACAGCAATAAGATAATGATTAGAGCAGGATGCTGAGCATATAGCGCAGAACAAACGATCAGGAATTCGCTCACAAATAAGTTAAAAGGTGGCACGCCAGCCAATGCTAAAGCACCGGCACCAAACAAGACACCAGTCCAAGGTGCAACACGCACAACCCCTTTAATGATGCCCATATCACGAGTGCCGTATTTCAACATCACATTACCCGCGCCGCAGAACATCAGAGTTTTACCTAAGCTGTGGTTAATCACGTGCAGCATGGCAGCGAAAACACCCAAAGGCCCCAAGCCAATCGCAAACGTAATCAAGCCCATGTTTTCCACACTGGAATAAGCCAACAGACGTTTTATGTCTTTTTGCACCAGAATAAAGAAGGCAGCCACCGCTACAGATAACAGGCCAAAACCCAGCATTAGAGCTTGAGTATACCCATGACCCAAAACCTCTTGAGCGACAACTAAGTGACGCAGAATCACCAATAAAGCACAATTTAATAAGCCAGCAGAGAGTAATCCAGAAACAGGGCTTGGCGCTTCTGAGTGCGCGTCTGGCAACCAAGTGTGCATCGGAAATAAGCCCACTTTGGTGCCAAAACCAATGATGATAAAAATGAAACCAATTTGAATTAAACGGGGATCAAATCGCGCGGCATTATCACGAATGGCGGTCCAGAAAATCGCTTGAGAAGGGTCAGTAAATACCGCCACCGCATTGGAGTAGGTAATCACCGTACCAAACAAGCCAAACGCCACCCCAACACTACACAGCATGATGTATTTCCATGCAGCTTCAAGCGATGAGCGTTGATAGTAAATACCGACTAAGAACACTGAACTAATGGTGGTGGCTTCAATGGCAACCCACATCATGATGATGTTGTTTGCCGTCAAAGCGATCAACATCGTGGCTAAAAACAGGTTGAACAGGCCGTAATACAGAGACACCTGACGACTGCTTAGCTCACCATTTTTGAACTCATTACCGATATAACCCAGTGAGTGCAATCCTGTAATGAGTGCCACTAATCCAAGCACGGCCATAAATAGCGCAGACAAGCTATCTAAGATCAGCCAGTGACCTGCACTTTCTAATGCACCGTGTTCAAAGACTTGTACTGCGACCATCCAGCTCATTACAAACGTCGCAACCACACTCACACAGTGCATCAACGATGACAGCTTCTGAAACTCCCCTTTTAAACAAGCACAAACCAGACTTACCGCAGCAACAAACAACGGAATGCCCAGCAGGTAGGGATAAATAGTACTTATAGATATCATGCCGTTACCCTTTTAATACTGTCAGTTGTTTCACGTCCAACGTACGCAATTTGGCGTAAATCAAACGCGCCAGAATCACCATGACAATCACGGCGAATAAGGCATCAACGGTGATACCGATTTCCACCAAGTGAGGGGCACTGTGAGCCACTAACGCCAACATTAACGACGAGCCGTTTTCCATCAGGCAGTAACCAAAAATTTGTTTGAGGATATTGCGCTGACTGATAATGCACAGCAAACCGATAAAGAAGTGCGCTAAGGAAACCCCAAGAATAGGTTTCAATGACGCCACCAGCGGCAACTGAACGGGTTCGATAACATACAGACAAGCAATACTGATCACCGCAACAATCAAGGCAATCCACACCGGGCGGATCAGCGGTTGCTCAGCTTTTGCATCTCTCATTTTTCCTAGCTGAATAAATAAGATCGCCGGGACTAAAATGACTTTGGAAATAAACGCGGTGACCGACCAGCTGTATAACTCATGTGCATCGTAGCGATGGGCGATCGCAACAAATAGCCCCACCAGAACTAAAGACTGCAAGGCATATAACCAAGCAGCGGTTTGCGCTTTGCGCGCTATCACGACCAAAAATGAAGTTACAACCAGTAGGCCAGCTAAGTTATTCATCATTAAATCACTCATTACCTACCTCCTAATTAAGCCACGCTGAGGCAATGAAACTGGATAGCACTGACATGGCGATCAAAACAACCAACATGCTTTTCATTGACGCAGGTAGCGGAGAAATGTTTTCGACAACGTCGGATGGTTTACCAATCACAGATTTACCAAACCAGAACAGTAACCAACCAAATGTTGCGACAGATTCAATCAGTGCAAGCACTAATACAGGCGTTAACCAACTGTGAGCGGCTGACAATTGAAAGCCAGCTTCAAGCAGAGGGAATTTACTGAAGAATCCGTTAAATGGAGGAACACCAGCAATTGCCATTGCTGCGACACAGAAGCCAATCCCAAGCAGTGGCGATTTGGTAATGATGCCGCGCAGTTGTGGCAACATGCGAGTACCACAAGCAAAGCTCAGTGAGCCAGCAACGAAGAAGAATAAGCTTTTCGCAAACGCATGGTTAAAGATGTAACTGACGCCCGCTTTCATCGCTAAGGATGAGCCCATTGCCGCCATGGATAGCGCAAGGAAAATATACGCAAGCTGAGTAATGGTCGAATAAGCTAACAAACGCTTCATGTCTTTTTGTGGCAAGTACATCACGAAGCCATAAATCATGGTGATCATGGCGCCAATGACCCCGACGACACCCACTTCAATTGGCACATCGCCAGCAGACAAAATACCGCGCGCAAATATGTATACCCCAACTTTCACCATTGATGCCGCGTGTAAGTAAGCACTCACTGGGGTTGGTGCATTCATCGCATCTGGTAACCACATATGCATTGGTAGCTGGGCTGATTTACCCCACGCAGCAAACAAGATACCGAACAGTACAATCATCTTGGCGCTTGGTGTCAGGCTAGCAATGGCTGTGAGTTCAAACGTGCCGGTTTGGATAAACAGAGTTGCTGCTGCTACAAACAAACCTAATGATGCAATATGAGTCACAATCAATGCTTTTAACGCAGATCGAAAGGCGATTGGCGTTTGGTAGTAACCGATCAACGACCAAGAACAAGCACCGGTGATTTCGAAGAACAGCAACTGACCGACTAAGGTAGAAGAGAGCACTAACCCCGCCATTGCACCGATAAACACCAATAGGAATGAGTAGTAACGCGGATCCCCTTCATGTGGGTGCTCTTTGTTACCTGTGCTCATATATCCTAGCGAGTAAATCGCCACGATTAAGCCAAGCCCAACAACCGCTGCCGCAATCAAAGTACTGACTTTGTCGACCATCAAACCAAAGATCAGTAAGTGGTCAAACTGTACGATAGCAATTGATTCCGCATGCCCTCCCTCAAGGAAGAAATGGTATGCCAGAGCCCAAGTACCTAATGTGGCAAGTGCAGCAAATAACTGACATACCCACTTAGCCGATGAACGCGGCACAAGCAGAGTCAGAATGGCCCCAAGGAAAGGGACTAAAATTGTGAATAAACCTATCATCTCCATTGTAAATAAGACCTCACAATCCGATGACGTAGAAGGCTAACGACAAACCTGCAAACGAAAATGCAGACCACGTTAGTCGACTCGTATTTAAGAAACGAACCCGAGCCATTGCGTTCTCAACAATGCCAGCTAAAAAGAACACGACGATCAATTTGCAAAGCAGCATGACTGCCGCAAACAGCAGATCAGGAATGGCTAGAGTTTCAGCTTTACCCCAAGGGATAAAAATGGCGAGGAAGAGTTGCACCACGACTAACTGTTTTAGGCCTAAACCTAATTTGACCATGGCCAGACCCGAGCCTGAGTATTCAGTGACTGGACCTTCTTGTAACTCTTGTTCAGCTTCTGCTGCATCAAATGGTAATTTGCCCATTTCAACGAACATCGCAAAGGCACAAGCGACACCAGCAAGTACCACCGTCACGGGTTGGCGCATAATTTCGCCCAACATGCCTTGGCTGATATAGCCTAAATCGGTGGAACCGACCGCCATCGCCATAATGAAAATCGATAGTACAAAAATCGGCTCAATCAGCACGCCTAAAGTTAATTCACGCGCACTCCCGACCCCACTGAACATACTGTTAGAATCCACCCCGGCTAAAGAGAAGAAGAAGCGGAAAATCGCTAACAAGTAAATATCGGTAATCACATCACCTGAAATAGGAAAAGGTGAGGTTTGAGTGAGCGTTGGCAGCGCCATACCGACCAACAACATTGTGACAATCAGCACCCAAGGCATGATCCAGAAGATGACCCCGGCATTCGCAGGTGACACAGATTGACGACGCAACAACTTGGCGATATCGCGATAATCTTGCAGTAAACCCGGACCTCGACGAGAGTGCATACGAGCACGAATCATCCGAGAGAAACCCGTTGCTAAAGGAGCCAGCAATAACATCAATAGAGCTTGAACTACTGCGAGCACTATCCAGCCTAAGCTGGGCATATGAAGTTCCGCCATTATTTCACTCCTGGTTCAATGGGAAGAAAAAGCAACGCCAACAGCACGACAACGATATATAGGCAGTAAACGCGGAAGTCGCCGCCTTGCATGCGAGTAATCCAACCGCTTACCGTCATTGAAGCGCGACACGCTGGTTGCACTAAATAACGATCAAAGCTTGGTTCAATTGCTGCAGCTGAATGAGTGACAGCACTTAAGGAGCGTTGCATCCACCCACTTGGATCGAGCAATACTCGAATGCGATACACCGGAGAGAACATATGACGTAATGGTTGGGTAAAACCACTCGCTGAGATATTCATACGATTTTCGTAAGCGTAACCACATGCCCATGGGTCACCTTGTTGACGGTTATCGAGACGACGGCCTTTAAACAGAGCCAACATAACGGCAGGAATCACCAGCAAGATCAGTAGACTGATGGTGATAACTGGCGTAGAAAGAATGGCTTGTGTGGTAGAAACCGGATGAAGCGCCATACCTTGATGAACGACAATCGGTGTTGCAGATAATGTTGTAGTGGCAATGTCTGAAATAATGGGCGAGATCCATGGAGAACCCACACCTAAAATCACACACATCACAGCAAGGAAAGCGCAGCCCACAACCATTGGCCAACCAACTTCACGAGCTTCGCTAGCTTTCTGCGTACGTGGAGCACCGGTAAAGCAAATGCCGTAAACCTTAACGAAACACATACAGGCTAAAGCACCGGTAATGGCAAGCATAACCACGGCGATTGGACCAGCAATGACCATACTCAATTGCGTCTGATGGCTAAGATCAAACAGAGACTGGTAAATAAACCATTCGCTGACGAATCCATTAAGTGGTGGCAGAGCTGAAATCGCCATGGTACCGATCAAGAAAGCTAAAGCGGTATAAGGCATTAATTTGCCAAGGCCACCCATTTTTTCCATGTCTTTGGTGTGCATGCGATAAATCACAGAACCAGCACCTAAGAACAGCAAGCCTTTAAATACTGCATGGTTTAACAAGTGGTATAGCGCACCTAATAGACCTAACGCAGCAAATACGGGATGCCCTGTTGCCATACCAATTAGTGCCACGCCAACGCCCATCAAAATAATGCCGACGTTTTCAACCGTGTGATACGCCAACAAGCGTTTGATATCATGCTCTGCTAACGCATACATTACGCCGAGTACAGAAGAAACCGCGCCGAAGGCCAGTACCACATAGCCCCACCACGCTTCACTTGCACCTAAGAAAACCACACCGACTTTAATAATCCCGAAGACACCGATTTTTACCATCACGCCAGACATCAATGCTGATGCGTGAGAAGGGGCTGCCGGGTGAGCTTGTGGCAACCAACCGTGCAAGGTAATCATCCCGGCTTTGGCACCAAAACCAAAGAACGCCAGCAAGAAAATAACCGAAGATTCCCAAGCAGGAAGATTCAGACTGGTAAAGTCAGCAAAGTTCAATGAACCTGATGCACGGTACAGCATAAAGAAGGCAATCATGATCAAGACAGAACCTGCGTGAGCAATAAAGAAGTATTGCAACCCAGCCTTTACGCTACTTTCGCTTTGTTCCACCAGCACTAAGAAATAAGAAGCCAACGACATCATTTCAAAGAACACAATGAAGTAGAACGCATTATCGACCACCACCAACGCGACCATAGAAGCCACGAAAAGATGTAAGAAAAAGCTAATTCCCCAAGCACCTTTACCAAGGTACTCATTCATGTAGTGCCAAGAGTAAATTGAAGCGGCGACCATAATGAGTGAAATCACCAACACCATAAAGGCACCAAGTGCGTTCATATTGATGATCAACTGTGCGAACTGAAACGGGCTATATAACTGGGCAGTCAATGGCGCGCCACCAAGCAGTGCTTGAGCAGAACTGATAAGCCCCAACATCCCACCGATAAAGCCGATTACACCAGACACTTTAACAATGCTGGCTTCCCGCTCTCCACTTCCTAATAAAGCGACCAAACTGGCGATGACATAGCAGCCAATGGATATCGCTAACAACTCGAGCGTATTTGTCATTGCTGTTTCTCCATGTTGACGGCTTGGGACATATCCGCGGCCATTGCACGTTTTTGCGAACTGGATTGGCTGATTTCACCATCAGTCACCTGCACAATCGCATCGGTTGGACAAACCTCAGCACATGCAGGACCATTTTCCCGGAAACCACACAAATCACATTTCACTGCGATGCTCTTCACGCCCGGTTCCCAAGCCAAAAGGTCATGGCCAAATGTTTGAGGAGAGGAGGTACAAGGACTACTTGAACGTGGAGTGGAAGGAATATAGGTATCGTAACTATTTGCCATCGCAACCGGACGACTACCATCCAGAGCAATAGCACCAAATGGGCAAGCCACTGCGCATAACGTGCAGCCGACACATAAGGTTTCATTAAGCAGAATACGATCTTCTTCCTTCGTGATCGCTTGCACAGGACACACCGTGGCACATGGTGCATCTTCGCAATGGCGACACATTACGGGAACAGTCGCATCCTGATGCTTGACGACCGTCAAACGGGGATGACTTTGCAGACCTTGTTTTTTATGTACATCGGAGCACGCTGCCATGCAGGTACCACAGCCAATACATTTTTGGGGATCTGCAATTACAAAGCTCTTCATAGCATACCCTGTCGATTAAATAAGCCCCTAAGAGCAACTTGTATGCCAGATTTTGCACACAAGATTTTATTCCTTATTAATCATAAGGATAGAAGAGCAATGTTAATAAAAGAAACAGGATTAAATACAAAAAATTAACGTTAAATCAAGCACTTCGACACCCAGTGTCGACACTAGTGTCGATCAGAAAAATAGGTATAACATAAGTCTTTAGAGTGGAAAAATAGAAGAAAGGAAAACGTAATACTGGTGAAAAGTCAGCGGATAATAGACATAAAAAAAGCCCGTTAAAAAACGGGCTTTTCAATCTGGTGCAGATGGGGAGACTTGAACTCCCACGGCCGTGAGGCCACTAGCACCTGAAGCTAGCGTGTCTACCAATTCCACCACATCTGCGTGATGGCGCTAATATCCTGCTAATCCCCTAATGTGAAAAGTAGCATATGAATAAAAGGTGACTTAAATCACAAGAAACCGCCACAATAGGTTGTTTTTTATGCAAAAATCAAAAACGTTGGTCCGCTAGAGCAGTTAATAGCTTCAAACTTGACGAATAGTAATCATCTTTTGGCACAATTTTCGTACTACTGTACGCCAATTGATCCATCGTAAAATCACGAATAGCCAATAATCCACCATTCATGGCGTAAGGCGCCTTGTTATGATTAACCATATTTTCCCAAGCAGGCATTTGAGCGCGAGGATAATGAGCAAACCATTGCTGCCAACGCATCAAAATCGGATTATCTCTATCTGCCCATTTGGTATATAGAGGAATACGTATCGCATCATAGCTGACTCTAGCGGGCCAAGCCGATGCTGGGCTGGTAGTGCCAGTTCTCGATAAACTAATCCAATCCGTCGGCAAACGATACGTTCCCCAGTTGATATTGTTCATCAACCTTTGAGCGTCATCAATCAATTGCGAAATCGTTGCTAGGTGCGTCCTACGTTCAAAATCTCGCCAAGCAGGGAAAATGAAGTAGGATGGATTTAACGTTACTGATGTATCATTTTCAAATCCGTATCGCCCAGGTAGCATGACTTTATAGTTAGCGACATCCACAACCACATACTTCAATACTGCTTTAACAATCGTATCCGATTCCGTCAGATATTGAGGGACATGCCAGCGATGCGCCGCTTTCAATAAAGCCCAAGCGATCATTACATCACCATCTGAAGCATTATTTTTATCAGCCACAGGGTTAGCAGCAATTGGATTGTACCGCCAATAAAATAGCCCAGAATGAGGATCTCTTAGGTATTTTCGCGTCCAGTGCCAAATTTGGTCAAAGCTCCGTTTATCATTTGCTGCAACCGCAAATAACATCGAAAATCCCTGACCTTCTGTATGACTGATATTATGATTTCCAGTATCAATAATTCGCCCATCCTGAGCCATAAAACGAGCTTTGAATGTTGACCAATCCAATGATGTTGCCATTGCAGATACAGGAACGAAGGATAAAAGGCCCCACATCAATAGGGCCATAAAATAAGATCGTTTTTTCACCAATGACTAATCCTTTATTTCAGTCACGATCATTAATTACCACCAAACGAGCGACGCAACATGATAGAGGCGAGAGACTCATTATAGTCACCAAAGGTGTCATAACTCACTTTCGCTTGAAGCGTCAGATCATCTTGTAAACGGTACTCAAGGTTGGCATGAATGTTAAAGCCCATTCCAGAGGTACTCTTGGCACTGTAATACGCTTCTTCAGCGTAACCAGAGTCGACATAAGTTTGCAATTCTGATTGCAACGTACTCTGCCCTGGAAAATATTCCGCTTTGTCTTGACTATAGGATTGAAAGCCAACGGAACCGCCTAGTTTCAAAGACAACTTGTCGTAGTCTTGGGTGTAATCCACCGGAATAGTGAAACTGATGTAGTTCTGAGGACTGAAGTAACCACCGTGACCAAAGCTGTAGTAACTCAAGTTATGCGTAAAGTCCTTGTATCGAACATCCATGCCTACTTGTAAGCTACGATCGTCATATTTGTACGGTCGTACATAGAAACCGGCACCAAATTCCATGCTTTCGTTATCTTGAACCGAATGACCTAAGTACTTCCAAGCTCCAGCATCAGCATAATAGCCCGCATCGCCATCGTCATAACCCAGTTGGGCATGAATACCATTTTTAGTCACCTGTCCCCAGTATTTACCAGAGTAACTATCTTTAACCCCAACATAAGAAAGCAAACTATCTTTCACTGAGCGGCGTTCACCGGTTAATGATAAGTAAGCATGATCTGAGAGTTGCGCTTTATAAGTTGCCCCCCCCACCAAAGTAACATACTCAAGACCTAAAGGCGTGGTACCAATATCCGCATCATAGTTATCACCACTTAGTGCTGCTTTTACCTCAACACCATTTTCTCGTTTGGCACCTTGAGAATCGATATCTGGTAAGTCATCACCGGAGGTAGTTGAAACTCCCTCAGATTCAGCAACTTCCCCTTGGATGAGAGCCCCAGTACCGAAACGACGGCTGGCTTCATCAGAAGATGCACCAGACTCAAGGCTAACCGCATCAATATTGACAGCTAAGCGAGAATGACCAAAAGGCACAGTAGACCACTGTAATGGTACTCGTGTTTCAGTTAATTTACTTAAACCACTTTCTCCATCTCGGCTGCGAACTTGGATACCACCTTGAACCCATGTTGAGTTCTGTTTATGGATTTGAGTCAATAAGGAGTCAACCTCTGTCAGCGTCTGCTGATCTGCACTCAGAGCTGGTAAATCAGTACGTTCAGAATAATTCTGCGACGTCTTTTGTGCCTGACCATTGACTTGCCAAGGCATTGCCGTGCCATACACTGAGCTAGACGGCTCATCATTCTTCTCAGTCGTGTGAGAAGTGAACGGGTTATCAGCAATTACCATACCTCCCACTAGTGGTGAGGTTGATTTACCGTTTGATTTAAAGCCAAGTAATTGCCCACGAGCACTACGTAATTCAGCTAATGCTAAACGGGGTTTTCCTTGTGCTTGATAGATACGAGCATGCAACAGTAAACGTTCAGGGGCGTTACTTTCAGGGAGTTGAGCATAAAGCGCTTGAGCCTTATCCGCTTCTCCTTCAGCGAGATAGACATTGATCGCACCTAATCGAGCTTCCTGAGTTTTATCCAACTGGTTGTCAATCAAGTAACGATAAACGGTCATCGCTTTATTGTTCATCTTTCCAGATTGATACAAGCGAGCCATTGCTAACATTAACGCCGTATTTTTCGGTTCATCCTGAAGTGCCCGAGCTAACATATCGTACGCAGGTGCATAATCCCCTAATTCACGCAGGTGATCCGCTTCATTAATCACATACACATTACGTGCAATCGATAACTGCTCAGGGGTACTATTGGCGATCAAACGCGGATCATTAAGCAAGTTTTGCGCTTCATCTAATAATCCAGCTTGATACAGAACCGCCACGTGATTTGCGTAATCCCCAGCATTACTGGATATGCCAGATTCGATGTTCTGTCGCACCATGACAACCGCACCGCTTTTATCGCCTGCCTTCATCAATAGTTGGGCAACGCGTCCGACACTCAGTGGATTAGAACCTGTTTTTTCTTTAAGAGAGAGCAGTAAAGAGAGCGCTTCTTTCTTGTTACCTTTTGCCAAGAACAAGCGGGCATTATCTAGAGATAAGTTGAAACCAGACACTTCAAACAGCTGCTTTTCTTTCTCATCACGCTTATCTAAAGGAACTCGAGCAATCAGATCATGAACTTGACGCCATTTTTTATCTTCACTAGCAAAGATAGCTGCTGCATACAGAGATTCATTACTGACCCCATCTCGTTCAAGTGGACGAATCGTTGCTTCAGCCGCTTCAGTATGCCCCTGTTTTTTATACAAACGTGCTAATTCAAGGCGCAACCAAGGGTTATTTGGAATACGCTTAAGACCGTTCTCTAAAATCACAGTCGCCGTATCAAAGTCACCAAATTTAATCGCTTCATGAGCTAAATCACGAATGTGCGAGTACTTATCTGCTGCTTGGACCTTACGCTGAAAATCCTTAGGCATACTACGCAAAAGTAGATTCGCTTGATCATAATGATTCTGTTCAGCTAACACATAATACAGCGATTCTTTCGCTTGCGAGTCTGTTGGTTTTTCAGATAAGACTTGGCGTAATAACTCTTCTGCCGCGGAATACTTACCTTGATGGCGCAGAACGTCGGCTCTGAAAAGTTTAGCGGAGACACCAGCATCGCCTTTCTCTTCAATTAATGATGAGCTTATCAATAATGCCTGGGTAACATCCCCTTCTGCATACGCAGATTTTGCTTTTGCAAGATCTGCGTAGAAAGACGCCTCATGCGCTTGCTTTCTACGTTTTGCCGCCTGGCTACCACCTTGCTTAGCAGAAAGATTTAGATATTTAGCTGCGTTAGGGTAATCATTTTCATGCAAATATACGTAACCTAAACCAGCCAATGCATCTGCATCTCGCGGAGAACGTCGTAAAATATCATTAAAAATGGATTTTGCTTTCGCCAAATTACCACTATTCAACTCATTAAAAGCGGTGCTAATTGCTTTGCTACCTGTACTACGTTGATAGTGGGCCATTACCTTATGTTCATTAGGATGACGTTTATCCCACTTCTGATAATGGTACTTATCGGATGCTTTAGGAGCGAGCCATAGCAATGCTTGTTTTAAAGCATCATCAGCTGACTTATTGTCATGCGCATAATGCTCTAAGATACGAATCCCTTGACGACGATTACGCTCGCGATAAGTCAGCACTTTGCCATAGGCGATGCCAAGTTGAACATCGTTAGGATGACTTTTGGTAACGCTTCTTAACCCTTTAACCGCATTGTTATACAACGATTTATCACCTGACATAGTCAGGTAATATTCTGCAGCCAGTGATAACGGAACCTTCCCATTAGGGAAGATTTTATTCCATGTCTTAATCGAGCCGCTTACATCCCCTCGACGGGCTTGCTCGCGTGCTAAGTCAACCTGCTGTTTAGGCAGTTTTTGTAATGAGATCGACGTATTGAGTAACTGCAGCTCAGATGAATCTGGATGAGCAATAGTGAGACGTTTTTTCCATTGGGCGGCCGCTAAATTATCACCACGCTGACGTGCCAAAAGAGACATCATATAGAGCGCTTGAGCGTTGTTCGCATCCACCATCAGCACTTTTTGTAATGATTCAATGGCTAACTTATCATTTGCTTTTTCGTGCCAATATTGGGCTTGTTTAATTAATGACGATACCGATGAATCCGCTTGTGTATCTGCTAAAGCTATTGAAGATGAACCCAATTGCATCAACTCTACACAACATAACAAAGAGAAAGTCTTAAGGAAGTTATTGTTCATTGTATTAAAAAATCTCAATCTTATTTCAAGCGGTTTCGTGCATGACTACTTAACAAACGGAAAAATACCATGCCCAAAAATAACGAAAACAAAACCATAAAAATGGCAAATAAAGAGCTGTATTGACTCGCATACCAAATCAGTTTCTCATACCAAGAAACCTGCCCAGTCGCGAACTGCTCAGAGGTTTGGAAGCTATGAACGCCGCTGTTATCTGTAATCACAGCTAAATCTCCACGAATACCAGCATTAATCTCACTGTTATTAAGATCACTATGCAGTTTAACCAGCTCTTTATCAGAGGTTGCTACAGCGGCGATCACCACTTTTCCATCTTGCCAAGGTGATTCAAAACTTAAGAATCCACGCCAATTGCGGTTTGAAGAAAGATAACGATCAGCCAGCTCTGTATTGGTATGGAAATCACCCTTGAGCCAATTTTCTACTTGGCGATACCAAGATTCAGATTTCACATGCAGTGTTTGCCCTGTGGAAGAAAATGGCGAACGTTTAAGCAAGTTATCAACAAAACGGGCATCATTTAGAGAACTGACAGCCAGTACATTTTTGCCTTTTAAGCTATTTGTTCCCGCAGGATATCCAAGGTGAGTTTGAACACGAACAATCATTTTTCCTGTTGAAGCACCTGCACGGGCACTCAGTCCTAACATAGTTTGCAATTGAGCCGCAGTAGGATTTGCAGGAAGTAGCAGTACTGTTTCGGAATAATCAGCCAAACGTGAGTACGGGAAAGAAGCCCCAATAAAGAATGAAAGATTAGGCAAAAATGAAAAATGACGCGCACCACGCAAGTCCAATGACGAATCGTCATCAATCAAGCTGGTAATGTTATCGCCATATTTCACATCACACGGAGTATCCGGTTTAGCATGCAAGTTAAAATAAAGAGACAGTTGGTTGTCACCATATAACATATAAGGTTGCACACCAATTTGGGCTTTCTCTTGGCGTGTATCTATACCTAAAGAGCGCCAAAGTCCTTCTAAATACCCCTGTTTATTAACCGTTAAATCTTCAAGGAACTGGTCGTTTAACACCACGTTCAAGAATGAGTTATCTTCATCAATCCAAGATTCAGAAGGGAAACGATAATGCAGATTTAAAGGAATTGTTTTTCCGTTCCACAAAAACAGATCTGGTGCCGCACGGAAATTGAAGTTTACGGCGTTATGCCATACACCTTTCACATGCATACTCTGCCCGTCTTGAATCAGATCTTTGAGTAAAACTGGCTTATCGGTTGGTATCCAACGAGGAGCATCATAAGGTTTGCTTTGCGGTAACGAGGTAGGTTTGACCTCCAATTGCGCGGTATGCAAGGCAAAATTACCTTGAGCTAAGCGATAGACTGCACTACGTAAATCACTTTCACTCTCTCCCACTACTAATAACAGTTTGTAATTAGCATCGACTGGGTTCGGAATGACTTTAAGTAATGGTTTTGCCGTTTTTGGCAGCGTCAATGAACCAATAGTTTGTCCAGGCTTACCAAAGACAATCCCATTACTATCAGGAAGTTGACCTTTTAACGCATGGAAATCCACACCACGATAACTCGCATGGATCCCCAACCACGATGCTAATATGGAAGCAGCAGAAACCTGAGTCGAATTCACATTGTTCGCAAAAACAAAAGCCACATCTCGACCAAGCATTTCATGGCTATCCCAAAATGGCTGAGGGAATGGATGTAAATCAGCTGCGATATTGAGTGGACGATAATCCAGCTTAATCATCGAGCTTGGTAGCATATGAATGGTCGAGGCTGTGTCGTCGTTGATACACGTTACCTGATCATCCGTACCAACAATCTTAAAGCTCAGCTTGTTGCTAGACGTCACTAATAGAGCTGGAACATTCAACTCATACGTCGTTTTTTTATTATTTACTGAATTAAGTGGAATCGCCCCAACCGACTGACCATTCACCATAACAGCCAGAGATGACAGGCTATCGGAGATAGTGTCATTGGTTTTTAGGTCAAGAACTAATTGGGCTTTCGATACTAATGTATCGATAGGTAAACGAAACTCCAAACCCGCGTCTTTTTGGCCACCAGTGAAAGTAATGCCATTCGTTAACCCCATGCGACTAAAGGTAATATCGCTACTGCTGGTTAACGAATCAAGGTTTTTAGCATAGACAACCTGGCACAGTATACATAGCAAACACAACAGCCCAGTAAGAGACTTCAACTGCCCCATCATAACGACTCCTTAGAGGCCACAGTCTGATTCAAATTGACTGGGGTTTGATATTTTTTGTCTGATTTTAATGAACGAATAACTTGCCACATACACGCAATAATCATCCCTAAAGAACGTAATGGTCGGTCTTTAGCTCTTGGTTTATCTATCCACGCATCTGCGCGAGACAGAACAATACGAACCAGTTCTCTACGTGAAGACAATGGCATATCACCAAACATTAAACGGGAAGAATCTTTTTTAGATTTCAACTGACTAACAGGAATAGCAACCACACCAGAACTTAAATGCAGTTCAATTGCCTCGATTTCATCTGTCAAATGTCTGTCGTCTGGCGTATTAACAAAACAGCCACCCATAGATAAATCTTTGGTATAGGTACGAGCAAGCATGCCACTTGAATAATGAAGCACCGTTGGAATACTGACATTTAAACGAATCGTTTTACGGACTTGGCGAGTTTCTCGTGCAACCATAATGGCTGCGATTAAGAAGAATAGGCCATAAGCGGTCCACGCAATATTCAAACCAACAACGCTTGTATCAGCAACAAGGGATGAATAACCTAACATACGGTATATTCCCCAACCGATACCCACCGTTAAAATACATGCGGTAATAAGGTGAGGTTTTACAATATTATGGTCAAAGTAAGTTTTATCTAACAACTCACCTTTATCTGTTACGTTGAATTTGCCACGCTTAGGAGCAAATATTGTCACAATAGTCGGGATAACCAAATGGAAGGCTAACGCTAAGTCGTAAATATCTCCCCAAAAGCTGTATCGTGAACTGCCATTTAAGCGTGAAGATACCACCGTTGACATAATGAAGTGCGGCAGTGCATAAGCAAAAATCAAACTGGCTGACGAGTGAATAATATTTAAGTTAAACAGCAAAAATGCGAGCGGTGCGGTTAAAAATATTAATCGTGGCAACGGGAAGAAGAAATACATCATTGCACTGAGATAACATAACCTTTGTGGCAGCGTCAGGCCTCGACCTAATAACGGATTGTCCATTCTAAAAATTTGCACCATGCCACGAGCCCAGCGGTTACGCTGAATAATGTGCAACGTCATACGCTCTGTGGACAAACCACCCGACAACTTCAATCCTAAATAGGCGGAATTCCAACCTAATCGCTGCATTTTTAGCGCAGTATGAGCATCTTCGGTAACAGTTTCTACGGCTACGCCACCGATTTCTTCTAGAGCTGTACGACGAATTACCGCACAAGAACCACAGAAGAAGGTCGCATTCCACATGTCATTCCCTTTTTGTAGCGGGCCATAAAATAGCTCACCTTCGTTAGGAATGTCGCGCCCACCATATAAATTACGCTCAAAAGGATCGGGAGAGTAATAATGGTGAGGTGTCTGAATTAAAGCTAATTTAGGATCTTTTAAGAAAGAACCTACCGTCGCCTGCAAGAATATGCGCGTTGCCACATGGTCACAGTCAAAAATACAAATCAATTCCCCTTTGGTTAATTTCATTGCATGATTAAGGTTGCCTGCTTTAGCATGCGAGTTATCAGAACGGGTGATATATCCCACTCCTACTTTTGCTGCAAAAACAGCAAATTCTCGACGTTTACCATCGTCAAGAATATAAATTTTTATTTTGTCTTTAGGATAATCAATACATTGTGCTGCTAATACAGTATCTTGTACTACATCGAGATTTTCGTTATAAGTAGGAATATAAACATCGACTGTTGGCCATAATGATTCATCATCAGGAAGGGGCTCAATTTTTCTTTCGAGAGGACTTGATGTTTGAAGGTAGCCAAGTAACAGCATAATCCAAGAATAGACTTCTGCTAAAAATAGAACCCACCCCAACACGGTTTCTATTTGAGAATTAAAATAGAGCGTTTGTGTTGCGCGAAAGTAGAGATATCGACTTGAAGTCAATATAGATATCATCACTAAGGCAATAGAGACATCTTTACGTTTACTTCTATTTGCAATAAATAAAAGTGCAAGACTTAAAATACCAAATATATATTGCTCATGACTCCCCATTGGAGTTGATATAATTATCCATAAAAATGGACAAGCAATAATAAATAGTAAGTAAAAAAACAATTTTTTCATTAGTTGCTTTTCTCAGATTATAATTTCATCAAACAATATTTTGATGAACGAATCCATCACCAATACTTACACTTAGACTATCCATGAGTTTTTGTGAGATAGCATTAATATCAAACGCAGACATTGAAGATGAATTAATATCAAACACAGAAGTCTGGTTGGCATTCGCTTCAATAACAGTCTGATCTTTATGAATAACACCAAAGTAATTATCTCTTAAATGATCTTTAACAAAGGATTCAACATCAATACTAATTTGACTTCTATAATCCATTTGATTAAGGATAACTTGAGGAGCAATAACGCTCTTATTTGATGACATTTCTTCTATAAATTTTTCAACATCAGGTAATAAGGCAAGAGATGCGGTTTCAGAAAGTAAAGGAATCAAACATATGTCGGTGAATGGTGCTAATAAATTTGCAACCTCTTCATTCGCGGTTTGTAGATCAACCACAATCATTAGATTCTTCTGCTGCAGTAACTTTTCTAGTCCATTGATTAAATTTGAATATTTAAAATCCACAGATTTTGAACCACTGCTCTCTACATAGTGACGAGGACCATGAGGTAACACATAAACATTATCTTGTTCAGAGATAATGTATTTACTTAAATCATCAAATTCAGAAATATTATTATAGAAACCTCGTTCATCAGAAACTGATAAACCAAAGTGTAATTTCAATGAGTTTTGTGGGTCAAAGTCAATGGCTACAGACTTAAGTCCCATGATAGAGAATGAATGACATAAATTGGCAACAAGTGTTGTCTTGCCAACTCCACCTTTTGGTGAATAAACTGCAATAAGTGGCATTTAATATTCCTTACTAAACCCATTTAAAAAGGAAATGATTGGATAGTTATTAGTTATTTTTTGATAGTGAATCGAAAATAGAAGCTTTTCTTTTTGATGTTAACTTTATATAAGCATCTTCTGCATTTATACCAGTTATAGATGTAATATCATTATTACACTCTGACAATTCATTATTAGAATTCTTCATATTTTTAATTTGTAGAAAAATGGGAGATGACGTATCTAGAAAAGAAAAAACATCTTGAGAATTAAACGTTTTAAAACTGACATTTTGTCCATCTATCTTTGAATTAAAACGTTGTAAATCATCGTACATAGTCATATCGAACTCTTAAATAATCCCATAATTAATAATACTCACCTCTCTTCATATAAGTCCATGTTGAGAAGGGAGCGAACTATAACAATGTATCTAATTGTAAAGAAGGGGAAATTGATGAAAATATCAACATTCTCAAACATGAGAATTTGCAGCATAATTGCTCTTTTATCTGACATTACTNCAGGCATTACTGAAGTAATATTTTTTAATTTCAGATTAATAGAAAATGATAGGATTGATTACTTTAATCATAAATAATCAATGCGTCGAAGCGACAATTAATATAATCACTATTGGCTAAAAAAACCCTGTAAATATAAAACCAATGACATAATATTAAACTATTTGCTTATTTGGATGGATATTTTAAGTCGCTCTAAAGCGCTACTTATAAATTGGGCTGACTGAAGAATGGATAGCCGATACACAGTGAAGATAAGGACATAACATGTGTTGGAACGGTAGAAGAGCAATCAAGTATCAGATCAGGTGTGACCTAAGCCACACCTCTATCACTCTTCAACCACATTTAAATTTAGAGCAAACTTAATTACTCAACAGTCACCGCTTTCGCTAAGTTACGAGGTTGGTCTACGTCGGTTCCTTTAATCAACGCAACGTGATACGCCAGTAACTGCATTGGTACGGTATAAAAGATTGGGGCTGTGATTTCACTAACATGTGGCAGCGTAATAACTTTCATCGTTTCATCACTCACAAAGCCAGCACCTTCATCGGCGAATACATAGAGTAAACCGCCACGAGCACGAACTTCTTCGATGTTCGATTTCAGTTTTTCTAAAAGATCATTACTTGGTGCAACCACAACCACTGGCATATCTGCATCTATCAAAGCAAGTGGACCATGTTTCAACTCGCCTGCAGCATACGCTTCTGCGTGAATGTAGGAAATTTCTTTTAGTTTCAGTGCTGCCTCTAAAGCAATAGGGTAATACTCGCCACGACCTAGGAATAGAGTATGGTGCTTATCCGCAAAATCTTCTGCCAACACTTCAATTTCTTTTTCTGAGTTTAAAGCTGCTTCGATTTGTTTTGGTAATTTATGAATCTCACCTACAATTTCAGCCTCTAACGCTTTATCCACTGTACCTTTCTGCTTACCTAAAGCAACCACTAGCATTAGTAAAGCAGCGAGCTGTGTGGTAAACGCTTTAGTCGAAGCCACACCGATCTCCGTTCCAGCGCGTGTCATGAAGGCAAAATCTGACTCACGAACTAATGAAGAACCTGCAACATTACAAATAGTCATTGCTGACATATACCCTTTCTCTTTTGCTAAGCGCAGAGCAGCTAGAGTATCAGCTGTTTCACCAGATTGAGACAATGTAATCAATAAACTATTTGGGCGAGTGACAAATTTGCGGTAACGAAACTCTGATGCAATTTCGACATCACAGCTTACTCCTGCAATTGATTCAAACCAGTAACGAGATGCCATTGCTGAGTTATATGAAGTACCACAAGCAATCAATTGAACATGTTCTACTTTGTTCAAAATCTCAGTCGCATGTAACCCAATGCTATCAGTAATTACAGAGTCTTTGGTTACACGACCTTCAATGGTTTTCACTAATGCTGTTGGCTGTTCAAAGATCTCTTTTTGCATGAAATGACGGTATTTACCTTTTTCACCCGCATCATGTTCTGCGTTTGATTCAGTCACTTCACGTTCTACTTTCGCCCCATTCAAATCAAAAATATTGACGTCACGACGAGTGATTTCAGCAACATCCCCTTCTTCAAGATAAATGAAGCGGCGAGTCACATTTAAAAGAGCAAGTTGATCAGAGGCGAGGAAGTTTTCACCCACCCCTAAACCAATCACAATAGGGCTACCAGAGCGAGCAACAATTAAACGTTCAGGATCTTTACGATCAACAACTACAGTGCCATAGGCGCCCTCTAGCTGTTTTGCCGTTTTTTGCACCGCTTCAAGTAACGTCTCAGATGTACGACGTTCCCATTCAACAAGGTGAGCAATCACTTCCGTGTCTGTTTGAGATTCAAATACGTAACCACGTGCACGTAATTCTTCACGTAAAACTTCATAGTTTTCAATGATACCATTATGAACAACGGCGATATCACCAGAAATGTGTGGGTGAGCATTCGCTTCTGAAGGTTCACCATGAGTCGCCCAACGAGTATGAGCAATTCCGGTTCCTCCATGTACGTGTTTGGTTTCAATCGCATCCGCTAACTCTTGAACTTTTCCTAAGCGACGAACACGCTCAAGATTACAGTCGGCATCAACAATGGCCACACCAGCTGAGTCGTAACCTCGATATTCAAGACGACGTAAACCTTCAACTAAGATTTCAGCAATATCACGTTGCGCAACTGCACCAACAATTCCACACATATCAAGCTCCTAGATTTTGTCTTTGAGCGACAGCTTTTACTTTCAAACTGCCTAACGAAAAATTATTTTTAAGCGAAAGAAGCACGAATCACTCGCACCCCATGAGATTCAATCTGGTGTACATCATCATCAGAAAGCTCGGGATCAGACACCAGTACATCCACACAATCCCAAGACAACTCCAAGTTTGGAATTTTGCGACCAAACTTTTCTGATTCGACCATGACAATCACTTCACGCGACACTTCGGCCATGACTTTACTAAGCCCAATAAGCTCATTGAAGGTTGTTGTGCCACGGTCAATATCAATACCATCGCAACCTATAAATAGTTGGTCAAAATCGTAAGAACGCAACACCGATTCAGCAACATTGCCCTGGAAAGATTCAGAACGAGTGTCCCAAGTTCCTCCTGTCATAAGTAATGTTGGCTCATTTTCTAATTCACTGAGAGCATTCGCGACTTGCAGAGAATTCGTCATAACAACTAATCCTCTTTTCTCATTAAGTTGCTCAATTAAAGCGCCGGTCGTGCGGCCGCTATCGATCACAATTCTGTTATGATCTCGAATGAGCTTAGCGGCTTCTTTTGCAATAGATAACTTATGAATCGAAACTTTAGGACTTAACTCTTCACTGACCACTTCCTTAGGTAAGGCGATAGCACCACCATAACGACGTAATAAAAGCCCACTCTCTTCAAGAACAGCAAGATCCTTTCTAATTGTGACCTCTGATGTTTCAAATCGAGTTGCTAGCGACTCTACGCTGACTTCACCTTGTTCATTAACTAAAGTGGTTATTGTGTGTCTTCTCAGTTGAGTGTTTCGTTTCGACATTTTATTTTTACTTACAATTTACGAATCGAAAGTTATTATAGTTAAAACGAAACATTATTGTCCATTTATTTTGATCCTAAAAATTAATATTTCGCGCTAAAACCTTGTCCTAAGACAATTCTTGGGCAGTGATATTGTTAAAATAAAATGATAGAATTCCAGCCCTAAAGAAAAAAAATTACAGAACTACGCGTAGTATCTTTGTAACTTTCCCGGTGTAACCTAGGGAAATGCCGATAATTCTGAAATTTTACCTAACAGATGTAGTTGCAAATTGATCAAATCTGTTGAAAGACTTTCAGCCATAAGTGATAAACATCTCGAAAAGAACACTTGATAGGCAGTGAGAGCTATACACCTGCCACCACGAGCACTTATGGCAGTGAAATAATTTTCAAATTGATATTATTTACCGGAGAGAATTTTCCATGAAAAAGACCAAAATCGTTTGTACGATTGGCCCAAAAACTGAGTCATATGAGAAGCTTACTGAACTAGTGAACGCAGGCATGAACATAATGCGTTTAAACTTCTCTCACGGTGACTTTGTTGAGCATGGTACTCGTATCACTAACTTCCGCCGCGTAATGGAAGAAACTGGTAAACCTCTAGCGATCCTTTTGGATACTAAAGGTCCTGAAATCCGTACCATTAAACTAGAAAACGGTGAAGACGTTGATCTCGTTGCTGGTCAAGAGTTCACATTCACAACAGACGCAACTGTTATCGGTAATAAAGACCGCGTAGCAGTGACTTACCCTGGTTTTGCTCAAGATTTAACTGAAGGCAACACTATCCTTGTTGATGATGGTTTGATTGAAATGAAAGTTCTATCAACCACTGATACCGAAGTGAAATGTCAGGTGCAAAACAATGGCTCACTAGGTGAAAACAAAGGTGTAAACCTTCCTGGTGTATCTGTTAATCTTCCAGCCTTGGCTGAGAAAGATAAGAACGACCTTAAATTTGGTTGCGAGCAAGGCGTTGATTTCGTTGCTGCTTCATTTATCCGTAAAGCTTCAGACGTTCGCGAAATTCGTGAAGTTCTAAAAGCAAATGGCGGCGAAAACATTCGCATTCTGTCTAAAATTGAAAACCAAGAAGGCGTTGATAACTTCGACGAAATCCTAGAAGCATCTGATGGTATCATGGTTGCTCGTGGTGACCTTGGTGTTGAAATCCCTGCAGAAGAAGTCATCTTCGCGCAAAAAATGATGATTGAAAAATGTAACCGTGCTCGTAAAGAAGTCATTACTGCGACACAAATGCTTGATTCAATGATCAAAAACCCTCGCCCAACTCGTGCAGAAGCAGGCGACGTTGCCAACGCAATCATGGATGGTACTGATGCTGTAATGCTTTCAGGTGAAACAGCGAAAGGTAAATACCCTATCGAAGCTGTTACCATCATGAACCAAATCGCAACTCGCACTGATTCAGCGCTAAAAGCAGAATTAGGTTCTCGTCTAGACAGCCCACGTTTACGCATCACTGAAGCAGTATGTAAAGGTGCGGTTGATACAGCTGAGAAACTAGCATCACCAATTATCGTCGTTGCTACTGAAGCGGGTAAATCAGCACGTTCAGTTCGTAAGTACTTCCCTACTGCAAACATTCTGGCTGTAACGACAAACAAGAAAACTGCGGCACAATTAGTATTAACTAAAGGTGTAACTCCAGTTGTTGTAGACCAAATTGCGAGTACTGATGATTTCTACCACCAAGGTAAAGAGCTTGCTCTTGCATCTGGTTTAGGTAAGAAAGGCGATATTGCTATCATGGTTTCTGGTGCACTTGTTGCTTCAGGCACAACCAACACTGCATCTGTTCACGTTCTTTAATAGAACGCGATAACGCAGATAATAAAAAACCGAAGCAACGTATGCTTCGGTTTTTTTATGTTCCAAACCATAAGGTTTAAACGCCCGTAGTCATCATAAACTCAATGAATAACAACGACTCAAACTGAGTAAGATGAAAGTTCGTTTACCAACCAAAAAATTCGCGGTGATGGGTATTTAACAGCAAGACCATAGGAAGAAAATAGATAGCACTCAATTTAATTCCTAAGATTAATAGACTACTAATCGTGAGCCTAACAACAAAATGATTCAACATGCTCTGCCTCATACAACCCAGAGTGTCTGATGTCCTTATGATTCTCGCTGATATATGCAATATAAACGAGCATCTAGCGTAATTTTATTACTAAAATCCCTATATACACGGGTCAAAGTGTTTAAAAAAAACACAGTTTAGCTTAATCCTTACACAACTCAAGAAGATTTTATCAATTAAATTACCAAAAATTGACACAAACTTTATATGCAATACATGACCAACTCTCATCACTCAATTGATAAGCTCCTTGGTATAGGCTGTTCTAAACCTTAATCTAAATTAGATTAATTTCCTACATAAATTATTGATATAAAAATCAATAGTTTAAATTAGAGACAACCATTCACTGTTCCAATGCCTCTTTGGCTCCTTGTACGATAGCGGCAGAAATCTCTTTCAAAATACCATTTTCTAGCTGCCAATGGTGCCAATAAATTTGGTTGACGATGGACATTCCGGGCGTTATATCAACCAATGTTCCTAGCTCTAGCTCCTGAATAATTTGTAGTTTTGGGATCAAACAATAAGCAATCCCCATTTTTGCCATTTCCACAAAGGCTTCAGAACTGCCGACTTTATGATTGATAAATAATTCTTGGGTTATGCCAAAGTGTTTAAGCAGAAACTGCTTATGTTGCTCATCTTGCTGGTCGAAAGAAACCATTGGCGCTTTGAGTAATGAATCATGAGAAACGCCACCAGCAAAATGACGAACAATGAACTCTGGACTTGCTACACACAAATATTCCATTTTACCTAAATATTCAGCGCAGCATCCCACTAGTGCCTGAGATTCTAAACTAATCGCACCAACCGCTTCACCACTCTTCATTTTTTGAATCGAGCGGTTCTCATCTAAAATAGCAAAATGCAATGCTAAAGAATTGTCGCTCATCATCGGCTTCAAAGCAGGAAGTACCCACGTTGCCAAGCTATCTGCATTGGTTGCAATCGTTAAATTGATCGGGCGTAATGTACTGTGATTCGTTAATTCAGGAATAACCTCTTGCTCAAGCAAACTAACGCGACGATACAATCCTAATAATTTTGTTCCTATTGGCGTAGCCTGGGGTGGTGCACTACGAATCAATACAGGCTGAGCTAGAAACTTTTCTAGCTGTTTAATCCGCTGTGAGACAGCAGATTGAGATAGGCAAAGGTCATCAGCAGCTCTTTCAAAACTCCCATGACTCAGCACAGAGTCTAAAGCTTCAATCCATTTGTAATCTAATCCGCGCATTATTACACCAACCACGTAAGAAATAAGTAAGTCTAATAATATATTAAAATGATTAATTATACTTATTTCAATTTCACCGCTATCTTGCGCTCCTCATCTTTGAACAGCGCAATATATAGAGGTTATTGTGAACTACTGGGTAACACTACAAGGGTTTATTTTAGGGGCAACAATGATCATTCCCGTCGGTGCCCAAAATGCTTATGTGCTCAATCAAGGCATCAAACGAAACCATCATTTAACAACCGCGACTGTATGCAGTTTTCTTGACCTTATTTTTATGTCGATTGGTATTTTTGGTGCTGGTACTCTGCTTAGTCAGCATGAAAATGTCCTGATGGCCATTACTGTCGCAGGGATAGTATTCTTATCAGTCTACGGCTATCTATCACTTAAAAGTGCGCTTGCATATCGTAGTAATGAGCCGCAAACACAAGAATCAGCCCTGCCTAAAAGTCGCTCAATGGTGATTATCGGGGCGCTCGCTGTCACAATACTTAACCCGCATCTCTATCTGGATTCTGTGGTTATCTTAGGGTCTTTGGGGGGGCAATTTCATGGTAATGATCGTATCGCATTTGCCATCGGTACCATCACAGCATCATTCGTATGGTTTTTTACCATTTCCATTGGTGCCGCTAAACTCAGCGCTGTTTTATCACGGCCTCGCTCTCAACAAATCATTGATATGATTGTAGCAACTACGATGTTCATTATTGCTTATTCATTAGCGAAGAATCTGTATTTTGAACATTTTATAAAATAATCCATAAAAAATGGAGGCGTTAAATGCCTCCATTTTTACTATTACTCTTCTCGGAATCAGTCCAATTTTTCTAAATGAACATCCATTTGTGGGAATGGGATTTCAATACCATTTTCATCCAGAGCTTCTTTGATGTTCATCATTAAGTCCCAGTACACTGGCCAGTAATCTTCAGTTTTGACCCATGGACGAACCGCAAAGTTAACGGATGAATCGGCCAAAGCAAGTACACCGATAGTAACAGCAGGATCTTTCAAAATCCGCTCATCTTTCTCAATAGTTTCTAGTAATACTTGCTTGGTTTTGCGTAAATCCGCTTTGTAAGATACGCCGATGACCAAGTCAATACGACGAGTTTGGTGACGTGAATAGTTAGTAATCGGTCCTCCAATAATGGAAGAGTTTGGCACCACCACCATTTTATTGTCAGGCGATTTTAAAACAGTTTGGAAAATCTGAATTGAATCCACTGAACCTGCTACACCGCCAACCTCTACGTAATCACCCGACTTAAATGGACGGAATGCCACAATCAACACACCGGCCGCAAAGTTAGACAAAGAACCTTGCAAAGCTAATGCGACTGCCAAGCCTGCTGCACCAATTACAGCGACAACGGAGGCGGTTTGAACACCTACTTTACCTAGGGCGGCGATAAGCACCACAATAAACAACAAGTAACGAATAATTGCGCTGATAAAATCGACCACCGCTTTATCCATCTTCCGCTTTGTTAGTACTTTCGCCACACTACCGGAAACCAGTTTTACGGCTACATTACCTAGTACCAAAATCAACACTGCGGAAATAATATTGATGCCATATTGAATCAACATATCCGAGTTGTTCTGAACCCATGAGCTGACATGGTCTAAGTTGTCCACTATGGAAGTATCCACTCCCGATTCGTTCGCCATCTTAATTTCCTCTAGATGTCATTACTATGTTTGATTGTGATCACCGCTTCACATAAAGGATGGAATGTCACGACATTGACCAAATCATTACAAAACAAAAGGTTATATATTTATAAAAAGTTTAACATCAGATTAAGCAAATTTATGCCTATTCTCTAGGGATTGACCAAAATTTAACGTTTTTTAGATATAAAAAACCCGCTCGTAAGAGCGGGTTTAAACCAGAACAGGTTGTTATCGACGGCCTCTTATAAAACGTCAACAGCGTTAAGGTTAGAGAACGCTTCTTCAAGACGTTTAACCATACCTGTTTGACCAGCACGTAGCCATACACGTGGATCGTAGTATTTTTTGTTTGGTGCGTCTTCACCAGTAGGGTTGCCGATTTGACCTTGTAGGTAATCGTGGTTTTCCGCTTCGTATTCGCGGATACCATTCCAGCAAGCCCATTGTGTATCAGTATCGATGTTCATTTTGATAACACCGTAGCTGATTGATTCTTTGATTTCTTCTGCAGAAGAACCTGAACCACCGTGGAATACGAAGTTCAAAGAGTTTTCTGGAAGATTGAATTTCTCAGAAACGTATTTTTGAGAATCACGAAGAATAGTTGGAGTCAGAACAACGTTGCCTGGTTTGTAAACACCGTGTACGTTACCAAATGAAGCAGCGATAGTGAAACGAGGGCTGATTGCGTTTAGTTTTTCGTATGCGTATGCAACATCTTCAGGTGAAGTGTAAAGCTCTGAAGTGTCCATATCTGAGTTATCAACACCGTCTTCTTCACCACCAGTACAACCTAGTTCAATTTCTAGAGTCATGTTCATTTTAGACATGCGTTCTAGGTATTTAGAAGAGATTGCAATGTTGTCTTCTAGAGACTCTTCAGACAAATCGATCATGTGAGAAGAGAATAGAGGTTTACCAGTTTCAGCGAAATGTTTTTCGCCTGCGTCTAGTAGACCGTCGATCCAAGGAAGTAGTTTTTTCGCTGCGTGGTCAGTGTGAAGGATAACAGGAACACCGTAAGTTTCAGCAACGGTGTGTACATGTTTTGCACCAGCAATTGCACCAAGCACTTGAGCTTGTTGACCTTCTAGTTTTAGACCTTTACCTGCAAAGAATCCCGCGCCACCGTTAGAAAACTGAACGATAACAGGAGATTTAACTTTAGCAGCAGCTTCTAACACAGCATTTACTGAGTCAGAACCTACACAGTTAACTGCTGGAAGAGCAAAGTTGTTTTCTTTTGCTACTGCAAATACTTTCTGTACGTCATCACCAGAAATAACACCTGGTTTTACGAAATCGAAGACCTTAGACATGGATTTGATCCTATATTTTCTCGTTTTAAAAACAAAACGGTTAGTTAAATCTTGTTTACGGCTACCACAACAATCCTAGCGCAAATTTACCAAAATAGTGACTAAGAGAAGTAGCCAAATAGAAGCGAGAACTATACTTCCCGCTCCTTTTATTTATCTATTATTTAGCGCGAGACTCTAGCATTTCAACCGCTGGTAATTTTTTGCCTTCAACAAATTCAAGGAAAGCACCGCCGCCAGTTGAGATGTAAGAAACGTCAGCTTTGATGCCGAATTTATCGATAGCTGCTAGTGTGTCACCACCACCAGCAACAGAGAAACCTTCAGATTGAGCAATCGCTTCAGAGATACCTTTAGTACCAGCTTCGAAGTTTTTAAATTCGAATACGCCAACAGGACCATTCCAAAGAATAGTTTTCGCGTTTTTAAGGATTTCAGCTAGTTGTGCAGTTGAATCTGGACCAAGGTCGAAGATCATGTCGTCATCTTGAACGTCTTCAACTTTCTTGATTTCAGCTTCTGCGTTTTCGTCGAATGCTTTAGCACATGCAACGTCAGTTGCTACTGGAATTGCACACTCTTCCATCAGTTTTTTCGCTGTATCAACTAGGTCAGCTTCGTAAAGTGATTTACCTACGTTGTGGCCTGCAGCTGCGATGAATGTGTTTGCGATACCGCCACCGACAACAAGTTGGTCAGCAACTTTTGATAGTGATTCAAGAACAGTCAGCTTAGTAGAAACTTTTGAACCACCGACGATAGCAACCATTGGACGAGCTGGTTTGTCCATTGCTTTAGCTAGAGCTTCAAGTTCGTTAGCAAGTAGAGGGCCAGCACAAGCGATAGGAGCGAAAACGCCAACACCGTAAGTAGAAGCTTGAGCGCGGTGAGCTGTACCGAACGCATCCATTACGAATACGTCACATAGTGCTGCGTATTTTTTAGATAGTTCGTCTTCGTTTTTCTTTTCGCCTTTATTAAAGCGAACGTTTTCAAGAACAACCAATTCACCAGCGTTTAGTTCAAGACCGTCTAGGTAATCTTTAGCTAGTTTAACGTCGCAATCTAGTGCGTCGTTTAGGTAGTTTACAACTGGTTGTAGAGAGAATTCTTCAGCGTATTCGCCTTCAGTAGGACGACCTAGGTGAGAAGTCACCATTACTTTAGCGCCAGCAGCTAAGCAGTGTTTGATTGTAGGGATTGATGCCAAGATACGTGCATCTGAAGTCACTTTGCCATCTTTCACTGGTACGTTAAGGTCGGCACGGATAAATACGCGTTTACCTGCTAGGTCCAGGTCAGTCATCTTGATTACAGACATGATTTGTCCTCTCAAATTTTCAAAGAAATAAAGTTTGTTCACCCCGCCCCTAGGCCGGGCTCTGATATTCTTTCGTGTTCTACTGTTTTTTGATGTTCTATTTTTCGAACCGGGATAGAGGATATTTATTTCAGTGCAGAAAATAAATATTTTTTCCTCGAAATGTGGGCTATGACTCAGTTGCCTGCATTGCTAATGCCGTATCGAGCATTCTATTAGCAAATCCCCATTCGTTATCACACCAAACGAGCATCTTGACCAACTGCCCGTTACTCACTCTCGTTTGCGACCCATCCACAATAGCACTATGTGGGTCATGATTAAAATCGATCGAAACAAGTGGTGCTTCAGTATAATCAACTATATTTTGTAATGTACACTGAGACGCTGTCACAATGGTTTGATTTACGTCATTAACTTTCACTTTTGTGTTAACTGTGACACTTAAATCCATTGCCGTAACATTAACCGTTGGCACTCTCACAGAAATTGCTTCGAATTTGTTGGAAAATTTCGGGAATATCCGCTGAATACCTTTATGTAACTTCGTATCTACAGGAATTATAGATTGTCCTGCAGCACGTGTTCGACGTAGATCTGTATGGTACGCGTCTATGACCTGCTGGTCATTCATTGAAGAGTGAATTGTGGTGATTGTCCCAGAATCAATACCAAATGTTTCATCAAGCACTTTGATAATCGGAACGATGCAGTTTGTGGTGCAAGAACCATTAGAAACAATACGGTGTTCGTTGGTTAACGTCTCATGATTAACGCCATAAATAATCGTATTGTCGAGATCACTCGCACCAGGGTGAGAAAACAGTACCTTATTCGCCCCAGCGTCAATATGTTTGATTCCATCAGCATGACAACCATACACCCCGGTACAATCGAGTACGATATCCACACCAAGATCATGCCAAGGTAACATTGGAATGTCTTCCAAATGTAAAATTCGAATGGTATCGAAATGCTCTTGATCGTGATGAACATAGATATGTTCTTGATCATTTGTAATTTTCTTACCAAAACGACCATGACTGGTATCGTATTGGAGTAAATGAGCCATTGCATCTGGTTTGGCAAGTTCATTCACTGCCACAACCTTAATCTGCTGACTTTTGCCGCTTTCATAGACAGCACGCAATACATTACGTCCTATCCGACCAAATCCATTAATTGCTACCCTTAGCATCTATCCTGCGCCAATATCTGTTGTTGGTTTGCACAGATACTACTCCATTCATTGACAGTTATCACTTGGAAAGTGAAATTCATTAACCAAACCAATAATGCTTTAAAAATTAATTACATTTAAGTACGCAAATAAGCAAATTGATGCCTATACAGATAGAGCAGATAATTGAGACATGACTTGAATTTCAAGGATAAAAAAAGGGCCAAGCGGCCCTTTAAAATTTGAGTTGAAGCTAGCTTAAGCAATAATTTCGTTTGCTTTAGCCACAACGTTTTCTACGGTGAAACCGAACTGTTCGAACAGTTGCTCTGCCGGCGCAGATTCACCAAAGGTCGTCATACCCACGATACGTCCATTCAAACCAACGTATTTGTACCAGAAATCAGCAATACCCGCTTCAACAGCAACACGTGCTGTTACGTCAGCAGGTAGAACAGCTTCACGGTAAGCCGCATCTTGTTTATCAAACGTATCTGTTGATGGCATAGAAACAACGCGAACAGCTTTACCTTGTTTTTCAAGTTCTGCCGCAGCGTTGACTGCAAGTTCAACTTCAGAACCTGTTGCAATTAGAATCAACTCTGGCTTACCTGAGCAGTCTTTCAAGATGTAACCACCTTTAGCAATATCAGCCACTTGCTCAGCAGTACGCTCTTGTTGTGCTAGACCTTGGCGAGAGAAAATAAGTGCTGTTGGTGCATCTTTACGTTCGATTGCCAATTTCCAAGCTACAGCAGATTCCACTTGGTCACATGGGCGCCACGTACTCATGTTTGGAGTAAGTCGTAATGAAGCAACTTGCTCGACTGGTTGGTGAGTCGGACCATCTTCACCCAAACCAATTGAATCATGGGTGTAAACTTGGATATTTTGAACTTTCATCAATGCAGCCATGCGCATTGCGTTACGAGCATATTCCATGAACATTAGGAACGTTGCGCCGTAAGGAACAAAGCCACCATGAAGTGCAATACCATTGATGATAGCAGTCATACCAAATTCACGTACACCGTAGTGGATGTAGTTGCCTGATGCATCTTCAGCAGTTAATGACTTCGAACCAGACCACATGGTTAAGTTTGATGGCGCAAGGTCAGCAGAACCACCCATAAATTCAGGCAGTAATTTACCAAATGCTTCTAATGCATTTTGTGATGCTTTGCGCGATGCAATTTTTGCAGGATTTGCTTGAAGCTCAGCGATAACTTGGCTGGTTGCTTCTTCCCAATTAGCGGGTAAGTCACCCGCAACACGACGCTTGAATTCAGCCGCTAATTCAGGGTATGCCGCTTCATAAGCCGCGAATTTTTGATTCCAAGCCGCTTCAGATGCAGCACCTGTTTCTTTAGCATCCCACTGATTGTAGATATCAGTTGGAACTTCAAAAGGACCGTAGTTCCAACCAAGGAAATCACGCGCTTCTTTAATCTCATCAGCGCCAAGAGGAGCACCGTGACAATCGTGAGAACCCGCTTTGTTTGGCGAACCAAAACCAATAATGGTTTTACAGCAGATTAATGTTGGACGAGATGTTTCTTCTTTTGCTGCTTCAATCGCTGCATTGATCGCTTCAGGATCATGGCCATCAACCGCGGGAATAACATGCCAGCCATAAGCTTCAAAACGTTTTGGTGTGTCGTCAGAGAACCAGCCTTCTACATCACCATCAATAGAAATACCGTTGTCATCCCAGAAAGCAACCAGTTTACCAAGACCTAGTGTTCCCGCTAGTGAACACGCTTCATGAGAGATACCTTCCATCATACAACCGTCGCCCATAAAGGCATAAGTGTAGTGGTCAACGATATCGTGGTTTTCTTTGTTGAACTGAGCAGCTAACGCTTTTTCAGCTAATGCCATACCAACAGCGTTGGTGATCCCCTGACCTAGCGGTCCAGTCGTTGTCTCAATACCTGGCGCATAACCGTATTCAGGGTGGCCTGGTGTTTTAGAGTGAAGCTGACGGAAATTTTTCAGGTCTTCAATAGAGAGATCGTAACCAGTAAGGTGCAATAGTGAATAAATCAGCATTGAACCATGGCCGTTTGAAAGAACAAAACGGTCGCGATCGGCCCAGTTAGGGTTTTTAGGGTTGTGATTTAAGTGACTACGCCATAGAACTTCGGCGATGTCTGCCATCCCCATAGGTGCACCAGGGTGGCCAGAGTTAGCTTGTTGAACTCCGTCCATGCTTAATGCACGAATTGCGTTCGCGAGTTGTTTGCGAGAAGACATGTCAGCTCCTAAAAAAGCAGAAATAAATTATCCATAATAATGTGTTCTGCATTGTCGCAAAGCCCCTGTAACACTGCAAACCTTTTGCAATCCTTTTAGGCTTTATTTGCCCGTTGCTATCTCAGTTTTTCAGCACCAGTCACCTTGCCTATATGACAATCTGCAAACGTTTACTTATTTCTCATAACAAAAAGAACTTGTAATTTGATTATGGGATCCTAGAATAGACGTCTAGATGTAGAAACGCCTACATATTAATCGATAGTGCGGAGTAGCGCGGTCTTGAAGCTACTCTTATTTGACAAATATTGGAGTTATCATGGCTAAGCACCTGTTCACTTCTGAATCTGTATCAGAAGGCCATCCAGATAAAATCGCAGACCAAATCTCAGACGCGGTCCTAGATGCTATTTTGGAACAAGATCCAAAAGCACGTGTTGCTTGCGAAACTTATGTAAAAACCGGCATGGTTATGGTCGGTGGCGAAGTAACAACTTCAGCATGGGTAGATATTGAAGAACTCACTCGTGAAACCGTACGTGAAATTGGTTACACAGGGTCAGATATGGGCTTTGACGCCGGCTCTTGTGCTGTTCTCAACACTATTGGTAAACAATCACCAGATATCAACCAAGGCGTTGATAAATCAGATCCTAAAGAACAGGGCGCTGGTGACCAAGGTATCATGTTCGGTTACGCAACAAACGAAACTAGCGTGTTAATGCCTGCGCCAATTACTTACGCGCACCGCCTAATGCAGCGTCAAGCAGAAGTTCGTAAAAACGGCACACTTCCTTGGTTGCGTCCAGACGCTAAATCTCAAGTAACCTTCAAATACGATAATAACCAAATTGTTGGTATTGATGCCGTCGTTCTATCTACTCAACACGCCGACAGCGTTTCAACCGCTGACCTTCGTGAAGGTGTTATGGAAGAGATCATCAAACCAATCCTTCCTACTGAATGGTTAGACAAAGAAACTAAATACTTCATTAACCCAACCGGTCGTTTCGTTATCGGTGGTCCAATGGGTGACTGTGGTCTAACAGGTCGTAAAATTATCGTTGATACCTACGGCGGTGCAGCTCGTCACGGTGGCGGCGCATTCTCTGGTAAAGATCCATCAAAAGTGGACCGCAGCGCAGCATACGCAGCACGTTACGTAGCGAAAAACATCGTTGCAGCTGGCCTTGCAGATCGCTGTGAAATCCAACTTTCTTACGCAATCGGTGTTGCCGATCCAACATCAATCATGGTCGAAACATTTGGTACTGAAAAAGTATCAACTGACGTGATTGTTAAAGCAGTACGTGAATTCTTCGACTTACGTCCATACGGTCTGCAAGAAATGTTAAGCCTACTGCAACCTATCTACAAAAAGACTGCAGCATACGGTCACTTTGGTCGTGAAGAATTCCCTTGGGAAGCGACCGATAAAGCGGCTCTATTGCGTGAATTCGCAGGTTTGAAATAAACCGTCGCAGCTAGATTGAAAATGAATAGAAGGCCCTGACTCCGTCAGGGCTTTTTTTATATTGCCAGCTCGATTAGTATACCAAGCAGAAATGCCCCCGAAGTTAGAGCACTGCATGACTCAACCTACCATAGGCCCAGACTTAACCAAACAAGCTCAAAGCGTTCTACAACGCTGTACAGAACAAGCAAATCAATATTTTTCTACTGCTCTGCCTACCCCCTCGTTAAGCTATAAACTACGTGGTAAAGCGGCAGGTAAAGCTTACATGCACCTTAATGAAGTTCGGCTCAATCCCGTTTTATTTAATGAAAATAAAACTGCCTTTCTTGAGCAAGTGATCCCACATGAAGTGGCTCATATTGTCACCTACCAATTGTTTGGCCGCGTGCGTCCGCACGGTAAAGAGTGGCAAGCAGTCATGACGCAAGTATTCCATTTAGCACCGGATACAACCCATCAATTTTCCGTGCTATCAGTACAAGGCAAAACCTTTGAATATGCTTGCGCCTGTCAACATCACCAACTCTCAATCCGTCGTCATAATAAAATCCAACGTGGTCAAGCAGTGTATCGCTGCCAACATTGCCATCAAGAAATACGCTTTACGGGAAAACGTTTGAGTTAACCCCCTGTGATTAAGAACAAAATATCTAACCTTATGTCAGTATTATGTGTTTTCTCATCATCCGTTTCTGTTACCGATAGATTTCATATTTTTGAGTGTTAGACTGAAAAAATCATACTTTTTTCAGTCTTGTAATGAACAAATTTAAAACATTAATTCTCTCCATCATGATGATGGTTTTCTCTTCTTTTAGCTCAGCTCACGCTCCAACCAGTTTTTATCAGGCTAAAACCCAAGCGGTTAAGTTGTATAAGACACACCCAACGACATTTTATTGCGGCTGCGCAATTACTTGGCATGGTCGTAAAGGAGAACCCAATTTACAATCTTGCGGTTACCATGTTCGCAAGCAACCTCGTCGAGCACACCGCATTGAGTGGGAACACGTTGTTCCTGCGTGGCAATTTGGCCACCAGCGTTTGTGCTGGCAAAAGGGTGGAAGAAGTTATTGTGAACGACATGATAAAGGCTTTAAAAAAATAGAAGCAGATATGCACAACCTCACGCCGGCCATCGGCGAGGTCAATGGCGATCGCTCCAATTACAATTTTAGTCAGTGGAATGGTGTTGAAGGGGTAACTTATGGTCAGTGTTCAATGCAGGTCGACTTTAAACAGCGTAAAGCAATGCCTCCAGAACAAGCGCGCGGGCCCATCGCTCGTACTTATCTCTATATGAGCCAACGCTATAATTTTAGACTGTCTAAAGCCCAACGACAGTTGATGAATGTTTGGGACCACCGTTACCCAGTGAGCTCATGGGAATGTCAACGCGATCAAAAAATTGCAGCGATTCAAGGAAATCATAACCCGTTTGTTGAAGGTCAGTGCCACAAATAGTCCTATCTCTCGACAACACAAAGAATTGCAACGAAAAACTCAGCGTAACAAGGGCATTTGCCCTTGTTTTTTTGCTGTAAAGCATCCATGTTAGACGCTAGTAGAAAACATATTTGTCAGGACTCATGCATGCGCATTCCCCGTATTTATCACCCGGAAACGATTGAACATCTAGGCACAGTAACATTAAGCGAAGATGCCGCAGGCCACATTGGCCGAGTACTTCGTATGCAAGAAGGACAAGAAGTCCTTCTTTTTGATGGAAGCGGTGCTGAGTTTCCGGCCATTATTATCGAATCAGGGAAGAAACGCGTGCTCGTTGATATCTCAGAGCGAGTCGAAAATGGCTGTGAGTCCCCTCTCGATTTACATTTAGGCCAAGTCGTTTCTCGCGGCGATAAGATGGAATTCACCATTCAAAAGTCAGTTGAATTAGGGGTAAATGTGATTACTCCGCTGATTTCTGAACGCTGTGGCGTTAAGCTTGATGCCAAGCGCTTTGAGAAAAAATTACAACAGTGGCAAAAAATCGCTATTGGCGCTTGTGAACAGAGCGGCCGCAATCGTGTACCAGAAATTCGACCAATTATGTCTCTTGAAGAGTGGTGTGCAGAACACAGCGATGGGTTAAAGCTCAACTTACATCCGCGCGCGCGCTACTCCATCAATACGTTACCAGAGCCGGTAACCAAAGTGCGATTATTGATCGGTCCTGAAGGCGGCCTTTCCGCTGAAGAGATTGAAATGACTCGCCAATATCAATTTGAAGAAACGCTGTTAGGGCCTCGAGTGTTACGCACCGAGACCGCCGCCTTAACCGCTATAACAGCCTTACAAGTTCGCTTTGGCGATTTAGGCTAATGGAGAAGAATAATGATTAAACTCGGCATCGTAATGGATCCTATCTCATCCATTAACATCAAGAAAGACACTAGCTTTGCCATGATGCTAGAAGCACAACGTCGTGGCTACGAGATCCATTATATCGAGATGAATGATCTACACTTAGATCAAGGTGTTGCTCTTGCTGATACTAAAATTGTTACCGTGCAAGAAGATCCAAACGGTTGGTATCAATTTCATTCAGAGCAAACCATTCGCCTGTCTGAATTAGATGCCGTTTTAATGCGTAAAGATCCTCCTTTTGATACTGAATACATTTACGCTACGTATATTCTAGAAAGAGCAGAAGCTGAAGGGACTCTGATTGTTAACAAACCTCAAAGTCTACGTGACTGCAACGAGAAATTGTTCACAGCTTGGTTCCCAGAATTAACACCGAACACCATTGTGACGCGTAAAGCAGAAACCATTAAAGCATTTAAAGAAAAGCATGGTGATGTGATTTTGAAACCTCTTGATGGCATGGGTGGTGCATCTATCTTCCGTGTTAAAGAGAGCGATCCAAACGTATCGGTTATCATTGAAACGCTAACTGATCACGGTAAAAACTTCTGTATGGCACAAAGCTTTGTTCCAGATGTAAGTAACGGCGATAAACGCATCTTGGTTGTTGATGGTGAGCCAATGCCTTACTGCTTAGCACGTATTCCACCAGAAGGTGAAACACGTGGCAACCTAGCAGCCGGGGGACGCGGTGAAGCTCGTCCTATCAGCGAAACGGACCGCAAAATTGCCGAAACAGTGGCGCCAATCTTAAAAGAAAAAGGCCTGATTTTCGTCGGTCTTGACGTCATTGGTGACAAACTAACAGAAATTAACGTAACAAGCCCAACGTGCGTGCGTGAAATCGAAAAAGCATTTGATGTTTCGATTATCGGTAAACTGATGGATGCCGTAGAACGCCACGTAAAAGCATTAGCTAAATAGGAGCGCCAAGCTCCTGAACGCGAGAGGATTAGAATATGATGAATTTGACCAATCATTTTCTTGTCGCCATGCCAAGCATGAAAGATCCTTACTTCAAAAACAGCGTGGTATATATCTGCGAACATAATGAAGAAGGCGCGATGGGGCTTATCATCAATGCACCAATCGATGTCACCGTCGGTGGCATGCTTCAACAAGTTGAAGTGGAATCGGCTTACCCTCAGTCTCATACAGAGAGTCTGAATAAACCTATTTTGAACGGTGGCCCGGTATCTGAAGATCGGGGGTTTATTCTGCATCGCCCCCACGATCACTATGAATCAAGTGTCAACATGACCGATGATATCGCAGTGACCACTTCAAAAGATATTTTGACGGTATTAGGGACGGATGCTGAGCCTACTGGATATATCGTTGCATTAGGATATTCAGGTTGGGATGCAGGGCAGTTAGAAACAGAATTAGCAGAAAATTCATGGCTAACCATTGAAGCTGATGCGGAATTAATCTTTAATACGCCGGTTAGTGAAAAGTGGAACAAAGCCATTGCTCGATTAGGGATTAGTCCAGCACATTTGTCCAGCCAAGCTGGCCATGCTTAACCACTTTTTATCCCGAATTCAGTTATAGAGCAGCACTATGTCACGAACAATTATGGCATTCGACTTTGGCACTCGCAGTATTGGAAGCGCCGTTGGTCAGGATATTACCGGTACCGCTTCACCGCTAAAAGCGATCAAAGCCAAAGAGGGGATTCCTAATTGGGATGATATCGAAAAGCTGATTAAAGAATGGCAGCCCAATTTACTCGTAGTGGGGTTACCCACAGATTTACGGGGTAAAGACTTAGATGCCATTACGCCACGAGCGAAAAAGTTTGCCAATCGACTGCATGGTCGTTTTGGCTTGCCCGTGGAGTTACATGATGAGCGATTATCTACCGCGGAAGCGAAAGCTGACCTGTTTTCTTTTGGTGGTTACAAAGCGCTAAGTAAAGGTAATATTGACTGCCAATCAGCTGTTGTCATTCTCGAAAGCTGGTTTGAAGCGCAGTGGGGCGAATAAGAGTTGTCTATCAAAAAAAGTGCTTTAAGCACCTTTTTTATTAACTAATACAAAAGCAACTCTGGCTAATCCATATCAATTTTGACGTCAGCTAAAGAGCTGCTGCCATAGCCACTGCCCTGCTTTGTCTTGAGCATAATCCGTAAATCATTTGCAGAATCAGCACAATGCATAGCATCTTGCTCAGAAATCTTATTATCAACCACTAGTTGATAAAGCGACTGATCAAAAGTTTGCATACCCGATTCTGTTGAACGGGCTATGGTTTCTTTCAATTCATGCAGTTCACCACGACGAATTAAATCCGAGACTCGTGGAGTATTGAGTAAAATTTCAAACGCGGCATGGCGTCCACTGCCCTCTTTATCTCGAACCAGCTGCTGGCCAATCACTCCACGAAGGTTCATCGACAAATCAAATAGAAACTGATCTTTTTGTTCTTTGGGCACTAAATGCAAAATGCGTTCTAATGCTTGGTTAGCGTTATTCGCATGCAACGTTGCCATACAGAGGTGACCTGTTTCAGCAAAATTCATCGCATATTCCATCGTTTCTCGAGAGCGAATTTCTCCGATAAGGATCATATCAGGCGCTTGGCGCAGTGAGTTTTTCAAGGCGACTTCATAGCTATCCGTATCAAGCCCTACTTCCCGTTGCGTTACAATACAACCGGCGTGTTCATGCACAAATTCAATCGGATCTTCCACCGTAAGAATGTGCCCAGACGAATGTTGATTTCGGTAGCCAACCATAGCGGCCATGGAGGTCGATTTACCAGACCCTGTCGAGCCTACCACCAGCACTAAACCACGTTTTTTCATGGCCAGGTCTTTAAGTAAATCGGGCAATTGCAATTCTTCAAAGCTCGGAATGGTCGTTTCAATACGGCGTATAACGGCGCCAGGTAACTCACGCTGAAAAAAAGCGCTCACCCGAAACCGCCCACTGTCTCTGACTATGGCAAAATTCGCTTCGTGAGTATGATGAAAATCTTCCACTTGCTCTGAATCCATCATCCGGTTGAGGAGATTATTCACTTCGGAAAACGTAAGCTTTTCACCATCACCTTGCAGTTCACCATTTACCCGATAAAGAACGGGAGCCCCCACCGTGATATACAAATCAGATGCTTTCCGGGTAAGCATTCCACTTAAACACTGTTCGAGAAACATAACGCATTGTCCTTAAATCCATCAACTAGGATTATTGAGAGAGCGCGAAGACGTAATCCGATAACTAAAAACTGCCCATCTCCGTTTCTATTTTACTTTGTACTTCTGCCAAATCGACCAAACCTTGAGACACTAACTTACGTGCATGCTGCTCCATCGTTTGCATCCCATGTGAGGCACCTGTTTGGATAATGGATACCATCTGTGCCACCTTGTCTTCGCGGATTAAATTACGAATAGCAGGAGTACCAAGCATCACCTCGTGACAAGCAACACGGCCTCCTCCCGCTTTTTTTAATAGCTTCTGCGCAATAACGGCGCGGAGTGATTCAGATAACATGGAACGCACCATGCCTTTATCTTCTCCCGGAAACACATCAATAATCCTATCAATGGTTTTCGCAGCGGAGCTGGTATGCAAAGTACCAAACACCAAATGACCCGTTTCGGCAGCCGTTAACGCCAAACTGATGGTCTCTTGATCGCGTAATTCACCAACCAAGATCACATCAGGGTCTTCACGCAGAGCAGATCGTAAAGCTGCTTTAAAGCTTAGCGTATCGCGGTGAACTTCTCTTTGGTTGATCAGACATTTATTATTGTTGTGGATAAATTCGATAGGATCTTCGATGGTAAGAATGTGCTTGTTATAATGCGCATTTATTTCATTGACCATCGCCGCTAAGGTTGTCGATTTACCTGACCCCGTTGGTCCTGTTACCAAAACTAACCCTTTTTCGTATTGAGTGATCTTGTTAAAGATCTCTGGAGCATCTAATTGTGCTAAGGTAGGTATCTCAGTGGGGATTGTCCTAAATACGGCAGAACCACCGCGGGACTGATGAAAAGCGTTAACACGGAAGCGTCCAACATTCGGAAGTTCAAAGGAAAAATCAACTTCCAAATTTTCTTCGAATTCTCGCCTTTGAGCATCATTCATGATTTCAAAGACGAGCCGGTGTACCTCGGCATGAGTAAATGCAGGAACACCGAGCTTCCTAACCTCACCATCAATCCGAACCATGGGAGGCACGCCTGAGGAAAGATGTAGATCTGAGGCGTTATGCTTTACACTAAAATCCAGTAATTCAGCGATATCCATTTATTATCCTTACTAAAGTCTGGCTATGAGTATTCAACAAAATATTGAACATATCACATCACTAATCGAAAGCGCTCAAACTAAGTTTGGACGCACAAAAGGCTCGGTGCAACTTCTCGCGGTAAGTAAAACTAAACCCGTTGAAGCCGTCTTAGAAGCCGCTCAAACAGGACAAGTTCGATTCGGTGAAAATTACGTACAAGAAGGTGTGAATAAAGTCGAGTATTTCACACAACATCACCCTGATCTTAATCTTGAGTGGCACTTTATCGGTCCTTTACAGTCCAACAAGACCCGCCCAGTTGCAGAACACTTTGCTTGGGTGCACACCATCGATCGAGCTAAAATTGCTCAACGTCTGAACGATCAGCGTCCAGAGGGCATGCCACCACTACAAGTACTTATTCAAGTAAATACGAGTGGTGAAACGTCGAAATCAGGTATCGATGAGCAACAATTATTTGAACTTGCCCAATTGATTTCTGAGCTACCCAACCTCACCTTAAGAGGAGTCATGTCGATTCCAGAAAATGTGTCAGATTATCAACAGCAACTTGCAGCATTTAAATCTCTGACGCAATTGAAGGAAAAATTAGCTCAACGCTACCCAGATATCGATACGATATCTATGGGGATGACTGGGGATATGGAAGCAGCCATCGAAGCGGGTAGTACTATCGTACGAATTGGCACTGCCATATTTGGTCAACGTGACTATTCAAACAAACAGTAATAACGAACAAATCGTCATTCAATAACAGCCTATAACTTATGGAGAATAAGACTAAGATGGAACAAAGAAAAATCACTTTTGTTGGTGCAGGTAATATGGCTAAAGCCATCATTGCTGGTTTAGTATCAAGCGGCTACCCTGCAAAAAATATCTTAGCTACATCTCCAACAGAGACTCGCCGTTTACCGCTAGAACAAGATTATGGTATCCGCACAACATCAGATAATATCGCAGCAGTTACCGAAGCAGATGTGGTTGTTCTAGCAGTGAAACCGCAATTGATGGCCGATGTTTGCAAGCCTCTTCAAGCTATCGATTTTACCAATAAGCTAGTGATTTCTATTGCAGCGGGGGTGACAGCGGCAAGACTCGATGAATTGCTTGATACCAAATTGAATTTGGTGCGCGTAATGCCGAATACACCCTCACTGATCAATCGCGGTATGAGCGGTTTATTCGCTGTACCGTCAGTCACTGATGCAGATAAAGCCTTTACGCAGGATCTAATGTCAGCCGTAGGCAAAGCATGTTGGGTCGACGAAGAACAAGGGATCAATAACATTACAGCAGCTGCGGGCAGCGCTCCTGCGTATTTTTTCCTATTTATGGAAGCCATTCAGCAAGAGGCGGTCAACCTTGGTTTTGACACTCAAACAGCGAGAGAGATCGTTCAACAAGTAGCATTAGGGGCTGCTGAAATGGTTCAAGCAAATCCAGAAATTGAGCTAGCAACTTTGCGTGAACAAGTGACATCAAAAGGTGGCACAACAGCTCAAGCATTAGCAACATTTAATCAAAATGATTTAACTGGCATTGTGGCAAAAGCAATGCAAGCAGCCGTTAAACGGGCTGAAGAAATGGAAACACTATTCTAACGAATATGTTTGACGCGTGATGCGTACCCGCTATCACGCTAAACAATTAAATACATGGCAACAAAAAGGGCCTTATATGAACGCAATGAGTTTTCTAATCTCCACTTTGCTCGACTTGTATATCATGGTTGTGATTCTCCGCATCTGGCTACAAGCAGCGCGTGCAGATTTCTACAACCCATTTTCTCAGTTCGTCGTAAAAGCGACACAACCTATTGTCGGTCCACTACGCCGTTTTATCCCTTCAATAGGTAGTATTGATGTAGCGACTCTCTTGTTTGCTTACGTACTATGTGTTGTGAAATTCGTATTGCTCACGCTAATTTCAACAGGCGGAGCGATGAACTTCAGCACTTTCTATCTGTTTTTAGGGCTATTGGCTCTCGTAAAAGCAGCAGGTGGATTGCTATTTTGGGTATTAATTATTCGCGCAATTTTAAGTTGGGTAAGCCAAGGCCGTAGCCCTATCGAATATCTATTCCATCAACTAACCGAACCAATGCTAGCCCCTTTGCGCCGCATTATCCCGGTAATGGGTGGATTAGACCTGAGTGTATTAGCGCTATTTATTATCCTGCAATTCGCTAATTTCCTTATGGGTGATATCATTGGTCCAATTTGGTATCAGCTATAATGGATGCAATTTGGCTGGACAAGGATGACCTTATCTTAAGGCTCTACATCCAACCGAAAGCCAGTAGAGACAGGATTGTAGGATTACATGGCGATGAAATAAAAGTCGCGATTACCGCGCCACCGGTTGATGGTAAAGCCAATGCACATTTAGCCAAGTTTTTGGCCAAACAGTGCAAAGTGGCAAAAGGTAACGTGCTGATAGAAAAAGGCGAATTGGGCCGACATAAACAGCTCAGGATCGCTCAACCAAGCCAAATACCAGAGTCACTATTGGCATTGCTCAATCCATCATAATAAGTATTCAATATTCCTCATCCCCACCTTTGCGTGGGGATTGTTTTATCTAGAGTAGGACTCGTGGCTACACTTAGATTCTGGTATTCTTGGCAGCCATAACGCAGCCCACTTTTAAGTAAGGTAAAAGCCCCAATGAAAAAAATTGTATTAGCGACTGGCAACCAAGGTAAAGTTCGTGAAATGTCCGATCTATTGGCTGATTTTGGTTTCGACGTAGTGGCGCAAACTGAACTGAACGTATCTTCTGTTCCCGAAACAGGCACAACGTTTATCGAAAATGCCATTATAAAAGCTCGCCATGCTGCACAAGAAACGGGCTTTGCTGCTATTGCTGATGATTCAGGTTTAGAAGTCGACTATCTAAAAGGGGCGCCAGGTATCTATTCAGCGCGTTATGCGGGTGAAGATGCATCCGATGAAGAGAACTTGAATAAACTACTTAACGCAATGGAAGGTGTTCCTCAAGAGCAACGTACCGCTCGTTTCCATTGTGTATTGGTGTACATGCGCCACGCCGAGGATCCAACGCCACTCGTATGCCACGGTCAATGGGAAGGTCATATCTTAACGGAATCTCATGGTACAAACGGGTTTGGTTACGACCCTATTTTTTGGGTACCAGAAGAACAATGTGCTTCTGCTGAGCTAGAACCTGCTCGTAAAAAGCAACTGTCCCATCGCGGCATTGCCCTGAAAAAATTATTTACAGCCCTAGAAGAGCAACACGCTTAATGCTGACACCTCCTGCTTTAAGTTTATATGTCCATATTCCTTGGTGTGTGCAGAAATGCCCTTACTGTGACTTTAATTCACACGCACTAAAAGAAGACATCCCTGAACACGATTATATTCAAGCACTACTTGAAGATTTAGATCGTGATATTGAGCGCTATTGCCTCAATGATAACCCACGATTATTGCACTCCATCTTCATCGGTGGAGGAACTCCAAGCCTTATTTCCTCAGAAGGAATTGGTGCATTACTCTCTGGGATAGAAGCGCGTATTCCATTCGAGCAAGATATTGAAATCACCATGGAAGCCAACCCTGGAACTATCGAAGCTGAGAGATTTGCCGCTTATCGAAAAGTGGGGGTTACGCGTATTTCGATAGGTGTACAAAGCTTTGCCCCGGATAAATTGAAAGCGCTTGGACGTATTCACGGTCAAGCTGAAGCGATCAATGCGGCGCACCTTGCCCATCAAATCGGACTGAAAAGCTTTAACTTAGATCTGATGCACGGCTTGCCCGATCAGACTCAAGATCAAGCACTGAATGATCTTGAGCAGGCGATCAAGCTAGATCCTCCGCATTTATCTTGGTATCAACTGACGATCGAACCCAATACTCTGTTTTATTCAAAACCGCCTGAATTACCCGACGATGATCAATTATGGGATATTTTTGAATCTGGTCATCAAAAGTTAACAGCTGCTGGCTACGTTCAATATGAAATATCTGGCTATAGTAAACCCGGTTATCAATGTCAGCATAACTTAAATTATTGGCGTTTTGGTGACTATCTAGGAATTGGCTGTGGTTCACACGGCAAGCTCAGCTTTACTGATGGAAGAATCGTTCGTACCACTAAGATTAAACATCCTAGAGGCTACTTATCGGCTTATCAGAATATGGTGAAACCGTATCTTGATAGCGAACAACTTGTCGCCGATATCGACCGACCATTTGAATTTTTTATGAATCGTTTTCGCTTGATTGAACCTTGTCCCAAACAAGATTTTGTTACGACAACAGGCCTACCGTTAGAGGTTATTGAACCGACTATCAATTGGGCAATAGATCAGGGGTACTTAGACGAAAACAGCACTCATTGGCAAATTACTCGCAAAGGAAAACTGTTCCTTAATGATTTGCTCGAATCCTTTATGGCTGATGAAGATGAGTAGCACAACCTAAAAAAGCACAACGCCACATAACAGTATGTGGCGTTGTTCATTTCGTTAGAAAATGGAGCGCCCAATCCGTTTTGCTAATAGCTCTAGCGCCTTCGTACCCGCTAATGAATTACCTGATTTATCCAATTCTGGCGACCAGACTGCAATCGTCATTTCCCCAGGAACAATAGCGATAATCCCACCGCCAACACCGGATTTACCCGGCATCCCGACCCTATAGGCAAACTCTCCAGCGCCATCATACAAACCGCAAGTGGCAAGTAATGCATTCACCTGCTTACTTTGTGTTGGCGTAATGATTTGTTCACCACTAATCACCGATCGACCTTTGTTCGCTAAATAGCTGAACGTCTTTGCCAACTCAACACAACTCATCGTAATAGAACAAGCATGAAAATAGTTGTTCAATACCGGTAATACGTCGTTTTCGAAATTACCAAATGAACGCATTAGATAAGCAATTGCCGCATTACGATCGCTATGCTGCATCTCTGAATTAGCAACCACTTTGTCGTATATTACGTGCTCGTTACTACATAGTTGACGAACAAACTCGAGTAAACGTTGTCTCGGAGCAGATAAACGACTTTGCAGCATATCAGCAACAACAATGGCTCCAGCATTAATAAATGGATTACGCGGGATCCCCTGCTCCATTTCTAACTGAATTAGAGAGTTAAACGCTTGTCCTGATGGTTCTTTCCCTACTCGACACCACATTTCTTCAGGCTCATACAAGCGCATAGCAAGGGTGAGACTCAACGCTTTAGATATCGATTGAATAGAGAAGCCTTCTTCAGCATCGCCCGCTTTAATCACCTCACCTTCATTGGTAAAGACAGCAATACCAAGCTTTTGATTTGATACTTCAGCCAGCGCCGGAATATAGTTCGCTACTTTTCCCTGTCCGATCAAAGGACGTACTTCGTCCAAAATAGTGGTTAAAATCTTTTGTGTCGGTTTCATTCTTTTTCTCCAAGGGAAAAAAATGCCAACATGGTAAATGTTGGCATTAAGAAACTAGCGAGTAACGAGACTCAATTAGCTAATGCGTTTGTATTTAATATCCCAAACACCATGGCCTAAACGATGGCCACGCGCTTCAAATTTGGTTAATGGACGATCATCAGGACGAGGAACATAATCGCCTTCTACAGCGATATTTTTGTATCCTGGAGCTTGATTCATCACTTCAATCATGTGTTCTGCGTAGTTTTCCCAGTCTGTTGCCATGTGGAAAATACCGGATTCCACTTGCAGTTTTTGACGAACCATTTCGGCGAACTCTAGCTGAACAATACGGCGCTTATGGTGACGTTTTTTATGCCAAGGGTCTGGGAAAAACAGTTGCAATGTAGTCAGGCTACTATCAGGAATCATATGCTCGAACACTTCAACCGCATCGTGACACATCACGCGTAAGTTAGTGACTCCTGCTTCACGAGCAGACGCTAAACACGCACCAACGCCAGGGCTATGTACTTCAATACCTAAGAAGTTTTTCTCAGGTGCATTTTTGGCCATTTCAACCAAAGACGCTCCCATACCAAAACCAATTTCCAGAACCACTGGATTATCATTACCATATACTGCCTTCCAATCTAGCAATTGTTTTTGGTAATCAATTCCCATTGTTGGCCAGCACTCATTTAAAGCGGCTTCCTGACCTTTTGTTAGTCGACCTTCACGACGAACGAAACTACGAATTTTTCGTACAATTTTACCGTCGTCAGTGAACTCGTTAGTGGTTACTTCACTCATTGGTTTTGCCTGCGCATTGATTAAACAGAGCGGGAATTATCCAAAGAATTGCCTTCGGTGCAAGTATTAAACGAAAAAATGCTAATCCCACATGAATTGTGTGTTGTTATTCGACCATTATTCGCCATGATAGAACCACTGAAATCACAGCTGGTGTCTTTTCATAGTATTTGGCTATCCATTACACTGTGATTAAATTTTATATCATTATCATAATAAAAGAGCATGTCGTGACTCCTTTTGCAAAGTCGATCCTCAATTGGTATGACGCTTACGGACGTAAGAGCTTACCATGGCAACAAAATAAAACTGCTTACAGCGTTTGGTTATCGGAAATCATGTTGCAACAGACTCAGGTTGCTACCGTGATTCCTTATTTCGAGCGTTTTATGGAACGCTTCCCTACCGTGCAAGCCTTAGCTCAAGCACCTCAAGATGAAGTACTGCATCTTTGGACTGGATTGGGTTATTACGCTCGAGCGCGTAACCTGCATAAAGCCGCTCAAATGGTAGTTGAAAAACATGGGGGCGAATTTCCTCAAGATATTGAGGAAATGAATGCCCTACCAGGTATTGGACGATCAACTGCAGCAGCGGTCCTTTCTTCTGTCTATCAATTGCCTCATGCTATTTTAGATGGCAATGTGAAACGCACGTTAGCACGCCATTATGCCGTTTCAGGTTGGCCGGGGCAGAAAAAAGTCGAAAACCAATTGTGGGAATTTGCTGAGCTTAATACCCCAAAAGAACATGTCGATAAATACAACCAAGCAATGATGGATATGGGAGCAATGGTTTGTACTCGGAGCAATCCTAAATGCTTGCTCTGCCCAGTCCAAAAAAGTTGTCAGGCTTATAAACAAGGCACACCGCTCAATTATCCTGGTAAAAAGCCGAAAAAAGAAAAACCCGTGAAACAAGCTTGGTTTGCTATGTTCCATCACGACAATGAAATTTGGTTAGAGCAACGCCCACAAACTGGTATTTGGGGTGGGCTCTACTGTTTTCCTGAAAGTACCCACAATAATCTACAAACTATGATTGATACTCGAGGGATCAAAGACTCCACGATCCTTAGACAAGAAACATTGATCACTTTTCGCCATACTTTTAGCCATTATCATCTCGATATCACGCCAGTTTTATTCGAATTGTCAGCAAAACCTGACATGATAATGGAAGGAACTAAAGGTCTTTGGTATAACTTAACTCAACCCGAACAAATCGGTTTGGCAGCCCCTGTAAAGCAATTGCTCGACAGCCTGCCATTTGAATTGATGCATAATTAAGAGGATATCTCTATGAGCCGCACTGTATTTTGTGCTCGCCTACAAAAAGAAGCGGAAGGTCTCGACTTCCAACTTTATCCAGGTGAATTGGGTAAACGCATCTTTGATTCAATATCTAAAGAAGCTTGGGCAGAATGGCAACACAAACAAACCATGCTGATCAATGAAAAAAAATTAAATATGATGGATCCAGAACATCGTAAATTACTAGAAGAAGAAATGGTTAAGTTTCTATTTGAAGGACAAGACGTCCACATTGAAGGTTATACCCCACCAAGTGAATAATAGCGCAGGGTGAAAGACGGATTCTTTCACCCTTTTATTTTGGATACTCAATTATTAAAGCACCGTACTAATGGCCTGACGAGGAAGCGATGAAGCCTTACCTATATTGTTTAGTTCTGTTTCTCTTAACCGGTTGTAGTCGAGAGATGATAGCCAAACTCTATGATGTAGATTACGAGCCAACCAACCGCTTTGCCAAAAATCTTGCCCAACTTCCAGGACAATATAGAAAAGATACTGCAGCACTAGATGCCTTAATCAATAGTTTTTCCGGCAAAATCGAGCAGAAATGGGGCCGTAAAGAAATCAAAATCGCAGGGAAACGTAACTACGTAAAGTACATAGATAACTACCTGAGCCGGACAGAAGTCAACTTTGATAAAGGGACAATCTTGGTTGAAACTGTTGCGACGACAGAACCAAAGCAACATTTGCGTCAGGCAATTATTACCACTCTTCTAACCCCAGATAACCCTTCTCAAGTCGATTTATTCTCTTCCAAAAACGTACAACTTCAAGGACAACCGTTCTTGTATAAACAGGTTGTCGATCAAGATCATCAGCCCATCCAATGGTCGTGGCGTGCAAAACGCTTTGCCGATTACTTGATTACACATCAACTCAAAGTGAAAGAGGTCGATTTTAAAAAGTCTTACTATGTGGAAATCCCCATGGTAGCTGATCAAATTGAAATACGTAGTTATAAGTATGCAAACATCGTAAGAAGAGCAGCTAAACGCTATGGGATCGATGAAGACCTAATTTACGCCATAATTAAGACAGAAAGCAGTTTTAACCCATACGCGGTGAGCTGGGCTAATGCTTATGGGCTTATGCAAGTGGTGCCCAAAACGGCGGGACGTGATGTATTCCGCTTAGTCAAAAACCGTTCAGGCCAACCTTCACCAAAATATTTATTTAATCCAGAAAACAATATTGACACAGGGACGGCCTATTTTTATCTGCTTAAAAATCGTTACTTAAGAGAAGTGAATAATCCTCTATCACTTGAATATAGTATGATTTCTGCATACAACGGTGGCGCAGGCGGTGTACTAAATACTTTTAGCCGTAATAAAAGTCGAGCAGTCAGTGATATTAATCGTCTCCAGCCTAATCAAGTTTACTGGGCACTGACTAAAAAGCACCCTAACGCAGAATCACGTCGCTATCTTGAAAAGGTCACTCGTTACCAAAAAGAGTTCAATAATAAATAAAAAAGCAGCAAATCGTCCAAAATACCGACAGTTAACGCTTTTTTTTATTTTTTTTGCAAAAACAAGTTGACGTGAAGACCGAAAATCCGTTTAATAGCGCCCCGTTGCCCGGATAGCTCAGTCGGTAGAGCAGAGGATTGAAAATCCTCGTGTCGGTGGTTCGATTCCGCCTCCGGGCACCACGATTTATAATCTGGTGTTTCGTACTTAACGCAACGACAGATAACACAATTTGGTTTGTTGATGTCATACATCAACCGCAATAGATAAAGTGTGCCGACTTAGCTCAGTAGGTAGAGCAACTGACTTGTAATCAGTAGGTCATCAGTTCGATTCCGATAGTCGGCACCATTTATTGCCTCGATAGCTCAGTCGGTAGAGCAGAGGATTGAAAATCCTCGTGTCGGTGGTTCGATTCCGCCTCGAGGCACCATTATTGTTCCCCCTTAGTTCAGTCGGTAGAACGGCGGACTGTTAATCCGTATGTCGCAAGTTCAAGTCTTGCAGGGGGAGCCACTTTTCGAAAACCACAGCATTCGCTGTGGTTTTTTCGTTTCTACGTTACACTCTTCCGCATTATCCCAAAAGCGCAATTGCTACCGTTCTATTTTTCAGGAAGAGAACTCAGACTTGTTCCTTGTTCATCAACAAGTTCCCCCTTCTTTAAGTTAGCTTAAGAAAATTGCACCATTTAGTATCGTGAGCACCACAAGCTTATCTGCCCTATATACCTCACCTATTTTCAGACTCTAAATTGAGACATAAAGCCGATCTAAGCCTGCTATCACTGTGATAAAAATATAAGGCCACTGCGACAATATGAAATCTGTGACCTTTTTATAAGATTTTATCCCCAAGTAACCTCAAGATGCTGTTTCAGCGAGAATGGTTTCGCTCTTAGGTAAAGCACGGATTTGCTTTTTAGGCGGGTAATATGGATAGGGTATAGCAAATTCATTAGCCACTGCCATATTAAAACACTCGATTAAAAACGATCAGCCATCTGTATCGCTTCCCTTTCCATTGCAATTTGAAAGGTTTTTTTCACCCTTTTTTTGTATATAAATGACTAAAAACAAGTCATTGAGTATATAAAAACAACAAACAAACTTTTTTTTGCAATTTAGTGTTGACGACAAATCGGAAAAACCGTTTAATACACCTCGTCGCCCGGATAGCTCAGTCGGTAGAGCAGAGGATTGAAAATCCTCGTGTCGGTGGTTCGATTCCGCCTCCGGGCACCACGATTTATAATCTGGTGTTTCGTAGTTAACGCAACGACAGATAACATGATTTAGTTGGTTGATGTTATTCATCACAACATAAATAAAGTGTGCCGACTTAGCTCAGTAGGTAGAGCAACTGACTTGTAATCAGTAGGTCACCAGTTCGACTCCGGTAGTCGGCACCATTTCTCTTACGAGAAACACAATCTGTTCCCCCTTAGTTCAGTCGGTAGAACGGCGGACTGTTAATCCGTATGTCGCAAGTTCAAGTCTTGCAGGGGGAGCCACTTTTCGTTAAATAGTTAATTGACTGTTTAACCTCAGTGCCGACTTAGCTCAGTAGGTAGAGCAACTGACTTGTAATCAGTAGGTCACCAGTTCGATTCCGGTAGTCGGCACCATTTCTCTCACGAGAAACACAATCTGTTCCCCCTTAGTTCAGTCGGTAGAACGGCGGACTGTTAATCCGTATGTCGCAAGTTCAAGTCTTGCAGGGGGAGCCACTTTTCGAAAACCACAGCAATCGCTGTGGTTTTTTCGTTTTAGCCTAGGTTAATCGTTCTCGAATATTCATAAAGACCCCCTCCTCCTCTTTACCACGTTTAAAGCCATCTCATATTACGAATGCAAGAAATAAAAAGCTCTAATCCTATCCCCCAATAACCTCAACATGCAGAATTCAGAGCCTCATCAACGAGCCTAGGACCAGCTCAATCACGGCAGGAATGGTCATTCCCTTTCAACGTAGAATCACAATGTCTTCATCCTAAGAGCGAATATATTCTAGGCTGAAGAGGTTACTTGGATATCAATATAAAAAAACCGGCTCAAGGCCGGTTTCATTTGTTGTAAAAGGTATCAATGAATACCTTTCACTTTTTTAATCACATCATAAGCATGCTGTATCTGCTGTGATTTCTCTTTAGCAACATTCATCATCTCTGGAGGTAGCCCTTTTGCAATCAGCTTATCAGGATGGTGCTCATTCATCAGTTTGCGATAAGCACGTTTTATCGCTTTAGCATCCGCATCGGCCGATACACCTAAAATCTCATAAGCATCTTCGAGCTGACTCGCCGCAGACTCCTGCTGCCAACTTCCTGATTGCTGCTGACCTGAATATTGCTGTTGACCACCAAAGCCGCCACCTCGTTGAAAACGAAACGCGGCTTCTTGCATACGTAAACGCTGTTCGAGTTGCTGAGCAGAAAAACCCAGTCCTGCTGCAATTTTAAAAAGTAGTTCTCGTTCACTTGGATCTAACTCACCATCAGCAAACGCTGATGAAACTTGAAGTTCAATAAAGATTTGGAGTAGATCAAACCTGCCAGAAGTTAAAATCCGAATTTTTTCCAATACTTGGTCTAAAGGAAAATCAGCTTCTTTACCTTGGCGAAATGCATCCTGAGCAATACGACGTTGTTCGCCAGATAACCCCATACGATCCATGACTTGAGTCGCTAACTCAATCTCTTGCCGAGTCACCTTCCCTTTTGCTTTCGCTACATGTCCCATCACGGCAAATGCCGCATTAAAAAACTCTTGTTGACGTTCGGCCTGACTCGGGCCATTGAATGCCCCGGAGGAAAAACCAGCTTGACTTAAGCGTCTAGCTTTATCAAATTGATGGCCAAGAAATAATCCAAATAATAATCCGATCGGTCCGCCAAACAGAAACCCGAAAAAGGCGCCAAGAATTTTGCCAAAAATCTGCATTATGTGCTCTCATCTGTGAATTTTTAAGTTGTAAAGCAGTCTGATAGTGTCGGAAGCGCTAAATTCCTTTATGATATGAATCGTTTTATTAAATTTTCGCATTCGCTCCCGATTTTTTAGGAATCATTTAAGCTCAACAGGATAGTACAATTCAATGTTACGTTTTTCCCGCACGTTTTTAGCCGCTTCTATTAGCGCGGCTCTATTCGCGCCTCTAACTCAAGCTGCTGAAGACACTCAAGTTAATAGCTCGCTAAAACCGGCTGCCATTGATCAATGCATCATCAATGAACCTGAGCAGGAAAACTCGAAGGAACAGCCTATCAATGTCGAGGCCGATAAGCTAGAAGCAATTAATGGTAATAAAGCCACTTATTCTGGCAATGTTGTTGTCACTCAGGGTAAAAAGCGTATCAAAGCGCAAAGCGTTACGCTCCATCAAAAAGAAAATGTTGTCGTTGCTGAAGGTGATGTGCAATTTAATGATGGACAAGTCAAGACCCGTTCAGATAAAGCAACAAACAACCTTAACTCTGATGAGATGACATTAGAGAACACAGATTATAAATTTCTCTGTCAACCTGGACGTGGACATGCCGTTTATGTCGCTCGTACAGGTAAAAAAGTTTATCAAATTGAAGATGGCTCTATTACCTCATGTCCTGAAGGTGATAGCTCGTGGCGTTTCGTTGCTTCAAGCATCGATGTCGACCAGGATGAAGAAGAGGCAACTTTTTATAACCCACGCTTTGAAATTCAAAACGTCCCAGTGATGTATTTACCTCTTTTAACCGTGCCTATTGGCGATAAACGTAAAACAGGTTTTCTATACCCTAGCGTTTCCTATGGTTCGAAAGACGGTATGGAAATGGAGGTGCCATTTTACTGGAACTTAGCTCCAAATTACGATTTAGAAACCTCTTTGCACTATATGCAAAAACGAGGCGTACAATTAAATAGTAAATTCCGTTACTTATCTGAACTAGGCTCTGGGGAAATCACCTCAGAATATCTCCCTGATGATAAAGACTATGATGGTGACGGCGCTCGCTGGGGCTTCCAGTATGAACATAGTGGTATTTACGATAAAAACTGGAAATTCACGATCGACTACTCAAAAGTCAGTGATATTGATTACTTTACAGATTTGAGTTCTAGTGTTGGTAATCGTGAAGATGGCCAGCTAATGCAAGAAGGTGAAGCAAAATACCGTTCAGATAACTGGGATGCTTCACTGCTAGTACGTAACTTCCAGTTATTAACCGAAAGTGACAGTGATCTTCCATACAAATTGCTGCCAGAGCTGTCTTATAACTACTACGCACCAGAATTGATGCGTTATCTAGACTTCGATGTAAAAAGCCATATTGCGCGTTTTGAAAATGATTCAGATAACAAGCCATCAGCGACTCGTGTTCACGTTGAACCAGGATTGACGATTCCACTGGCAAATACCTGGGGTAATTGGACAACTGAAGCTCGCATGTTAGGGACGTATTATCAACAAGATCTCACTGGTGTTGATCTCACGGATATCAAAGCAGACGGTTACGATCTTAAAGAAAGCACCTCACGCTTTGTTCCTGAGTTTCGAAGTCACGCGGGTATTACCTTAGAAAGTAATGATAAGTTCTTAGGGGAATACACTCAGACGCTAGAACCTCAAGTTCAGTATCTCTATATTCCGAAGCGTGACCAAAAAGAAATTTACTCTTACTACGATACAACTCTATTGCAAACTGACTATTACGGGTTATTCCGTTCTAATCCATACAGCAGTATCGATTACATAGCGTCAGCAAACCAAGTGAGTTACGGTGCGACCACCCGTTTCTTTGATGACCAGTATAAAGAGCGCTTTAACTTATCTTTTGGTCAGATTTTCTACTTCCATTCAGCCTCAACACCTCAAGACGTTGATGATGAAGAGAGCAGCTCTGACTTCTCAGCTTGGGCATTAGAAAGTGACTTTAACTACGATGATTACTTGTTCTATCATGGCGGCCTTCAGTTTGATACTGATAAAAATGACGTACAAACAGCAAACAGCACGTTGGAATATCGCTTCGATAAAGGCTACGTTCAAGCAAACTATCGCTATGTGAGCTTAGATTACATCCAAGAGCAAGCGAGCTTTATCACCCAAGACAACTACAAGTATTACACGACAGATGGTCTATCGCAGGTTGGATTGTTAGGCGCTTATCAGTTATCCCCAAAATGGTACGCGACCGGGCAATATTTCTATGATTTAACAACGGATGAACCTTTAGAGTGGATTGCTGGTCTACGTTATACCTCTGATTGTTGGTATATGGGCTTTACCTATAGTCGAGAGCTAGACCACTGGGAAAGCAGCTTATATAACTACCCAGATGCAGACCCAGTCTACGAAAATAACTTTGGCTTAAGCTTTGGCATCATTGGATTAGGTACCAATATGGGTACTGACCTGATATCAAGCAGTAGCTCATTAGGCTACGGACGACCATTTTTCTTAAATAACTAGACTATTTTCAAATAGTTAAACTTAAGGGCTGAAAATTCAGCCCTTCAATTTCAATAGGATCTAAAATGAAATTGTGGAAACACGCTTTAATTTGTTTAGTGACCCTGCTGACATGCACTAACGTACTGGCTAAACCGGTAGAACTTGATAAGGTTGCCGTTATCGTCAATGATGGCGTGATCCTGCAAAGTGATGTCGATAACGCAATAAAAACGGTAAAAGCGAACGTTAAACAGAGTGGTAAATCTTTACCATCGGCTGCTGTTCTTCATGATCAAGTCATCGATAAACTTATTCTTGATAAATTACAAGAACAAGAAGCGAAACGTATTGGTGTCAAAATCGATGATGCTCGACTAACTGCAGCGATTAAAGATATTGCTCAACGTAATAAACAATCGATAGAGCAACTTAAACAATCCGTTAAAAACGAAGGCTTAACTTACGAAGAGTTTCGCAACCAAATCCGCAAGGAAATGGAAATTAGTGAAGCTCGCAATGCATTAGTTCGCCGTCGTATTAATATCATTCCTGCTGAAGTCGATAACATGGCTAAACTGTTAGCGCAGCAAACAAATGCGACGGTTCAATATAAAATCAGTCACATCCAACTGCGTTATAACGATGACAATAAAGATGAAATGGAAAAGAAAGCACAGGATTTAGTGAAAAGACTTAATTCAGGTGCAGACTTTAGCCAATTAGCCATGAGCTACTCAAAAGGTCCTAAAGCCCTCAATGGTGGCGACTGGGGATGGATGCGTAAAGAGGAAATGCCCACCATCTTTGCTGATCATATTAGTGACCAGCACCAAGGTGATATTATTGGCCCATTTACTAGTGGCGCAGGCGTTCATATCCTGAAAATCACAGCAGTTAAAGGGCTAAAATCTGTTGCTGTAACAGAAGTTAATGCCCGTCATATCTTAATAAAACCGAGTGTAATTCTCAGCGATGAAGGCGCGAAAAAAGAGCTGAATAGTTTCATTCGCCGTATTAAAAATGGCGAAGCGACGTTCGGTGAGTTAGCGCAGCAATACAGCCAAGATCCTGGCTCTGCATCTCAAAAAGGCGAATTGGGTTACCAAACACCTGATATGTATGTTCCTGAGTTTAAGCACCAAGTGGAAACATTACCGGTAGGACAAATCAGCCAACCATTTAAAACCGTGCATGGCTGGCATATTGTGCAAGTGTTAGATCGACGCAAAGTAGATAAAACAGGCGCAGCAATGAAAAACAAAGCTTATCGCATTTTGTTTAACCGTAAATTCAATGAAGAAGCGACTGCTTGGTTACAAGAACTAAGAGCAAGCGCTTATATTGAAATTCAAAAAGGTGATGACAGTGACAGTTAGAAAGTTGGTGGTAACAGCGGGGGAGCCTGCTGGTATTGGCCCTGATTTGGTTTTGGAATTATCCAAACATGACTGGCCACATCAATTAATTATTTGCGCAGATAAATCATTACTTGAAGACCGAGCCAAACAGCTCGGTATTCACGTTAATTTACTCGATTACAATCCAAACAGCCCTGCAAGTGCGCAGCAAGCTGGAACCTTAGTGGTTGATCATATTGCACAGCAAGAGCCGACAATAGCTGGCCAACTTAATGAAGCTAATGGCCGTTATGTATTAAAAACCTTAGAAAGAGCCGCTTTAGGCTGTATGAATGGTGAATTTGATGCTATTGTCACCGGCCCTGTGCATAAAGGGGTAATAAATCGTGCCGGAGTGGCCTTTAGTGGTCATACAGAGTTCTTTGCTGAACTCTCCAATACTCCACTCGTCGTCATGATGTTAGCAACTGAAGGATTAAGAACTGCGTTAGTTACCACTCACATTCCTTTGGCCTACGTGTCTAAAGCGGTGACAAGCGAACGCTTAGAGAAAATCATTGATATTCTCCACGCAGATTTAGTCAATAAGTTTGCTATAGCACGACCTAATATCTACGTATGTGGGTTGAACCCTCATGCAGGAGAAGATGGTGTTCTGGGTCATGAAGAGATCGACACCATTAACCCAACATTAGAAAAATTGCGTCAAGAAAAAGGTTATCAACTGATTGGGGCTTTACCAGCAGATACCATTTTTAATGACAAATACTTACAAAACGCCGATGCTGTTTTAGGCATGTATCACGACCAAGTGCTACCGGTACTAAAATACAAAGGTTTTGGACAATCTGTAAACATTACTCTAGGTTTACCATTTATACGGACGTCCGTTGACCACGGAACTGCGCTTGATTTAGCAGGTACGGGTCTTGCTGATATGGGAAGCTTCAAAACAGCATTAAGACAAGCTATCGAGCTAGTTGATAAGAAAGCGAATTAATTTCGAGAACATTATGAGAAATGACGTCCATATGGGACACAAAGCGCGTAAACGCTTTGGCCAAAACTTTCTAAACGATCCATATATCATCGATGGGATCGTTTCTGCTATCAATCCAAGACCTGGGCAAAATCTTGTTGAAATTGGTCCTGGTTTAGGCGCATTGACTGAACCTGTCGGCAAAGAAATCGATAGACTAACGGTCATCGAACTGGATAGAGATCTAGCAGAACGTCTACGCAATCATCCCGAATTAGGTGAGAAACTGACCATCCATGAAGGTGATGCGATGCGCTTTGACTTCACCCAGTTGGTGAAGCCAGACAACAAGCTGCGTATTTTTGGTAACTTACCGTACAACATTTCTACGCCGTTAATGTTCCACCTATTTGAGTTTCATAAAGACATCCAAGATATGCACTTTATGCTACAAAAAGAAGTGGTAAAACGTCTTGCTGCTGGACCAGGTAGTAAAGCGTATGGTCGTTTAACCGTGATGGCTCAATACTACTGTAAAGTCGTTCCTGTTTTAGAAGTACCACCCACTGCCTTTGTTCCACCACCAAAAGTGGATTCAGCAGTTGTACGCTTAGTGCCATACGAGACTCTACCTCATCCAACTACGAGTCTAAAATGGCTCGACAGAGTGGTTCGTGATGGTTTTAACCAACGCCGTAAAACCGTTCGTAACTGCTATAAGGGTTTAATCGACGTAGAACGACTTGAAGCCTTGGGAGTTAACCCTGCTATGCGTCCAGAAAACCTCACTCTGGAACAATTTGTTGCAATGGCAAATTGGCTAGATGCCAACCAAAGTGCATAATGAGATAGGACGACGAAAGTCGTCCTATTTTCTTTTCTCACTATTTCAAGGAGTTGATATGGATTTTTCTAAGCCTTGTATCAAAATCCAAGTTCACACCAAATATATCCCTGAACAATCAACCCCTGAGCAAAATCGCTATGTGTTTGCTTATCTCATCACGGTTAAAAACCTCAGCACTGACACCGTTCAATTAATTGGACGTCGCTGGCTAATCACTGATGCTAATGGCAAACAGATGAACGTAGAAGGCGATGGTGTTGTTGGGGAACAACCTTTTATTCCAGGTAACGACGAATACTCCTATAGCAGTGGTACCGCTATAGAAACGCCAGTAGGAGTCATGCAAGGTCACTACATCATGCATAATTCAGATGGGAAAGAGTTTCTCGCGGAAATAGATCCCTTCCGCTTAGCCGTTCCAAATGTATTAAATTAATGGAGTGATTATGTCGACCTATATCGTTGGTGACATTCAGGGTTGTTTAGACGAGCTAAAGCTCTTACTCAAACAAGCAAACTTCAAAGCAAAAAAAGACGAACTTTGGCTCGCTGGCGATTTAGTCGCTAGAGGTCCAAAATCATTAGAGACGCTGCGCTTCGTTCGCTCTCTGGGGTCATCTGCTAAGGTTATCTTAGGTAACCACGACCTTCATTTACTCGCCGTATCACTAGGAATTCATAAAGCGAAACCTAAGGACAAAACCCAGCCTATTTTAGATGCGCCAGATCGAGATGAACTACTCGACTGGGTTCGTCATCAACCTCTGATGCTGGAACATCAAGATTTTGTCATGTGTCACGCTGGAATTTCACCACAATGGGATTTAGTAACAGCTCGCAGTGCGGCACAAGAAGTGGAAGAAATACTACATCACGGCGACTGGCAGTGGCTTTTAAAAGAGATGTATTGCAATTTGCCTGATCAATGGTCCGATGAATTACAGGGGATTGATCGCTACCGATACATTATCAATGCTTTTACTCGCATGCGTTTTTGCTACACAGACGCTCGTTTAGACATGCAATGTAAACTACCGCCTAAAGAAGTACATAACCAAGAATTGATGCCTTGGTTTAAAGTACCGAACCGAGTCTCTTTCCCTAAAACAATTATCTTTGGTCACTGGGCTGCGTTAGAAGGCTACACTGGCACCGACCTTTATGGATTAGATACAGGATGTGTTTGGGGAGGAAAACTCACCATGTTGCGATGGGAAGATAAAAAGCTGTTTACTCAAAAAGCCCTTGAGAACGTATCTTAAACATAAAGCCAGTATTACACTGGCTTTAGTCTCTTAGCACTACCTGTTATTGACGCTCAAGAATCACAAACGACATATCATACTTATTTTTTTCGTCTGCTTGATAAGACTCTCTATGAGTTTCGCGCCAATTACCTCCCCAATCAGGAAAGTGGGTATCACCATCGATATCTGCATGAATTTCTGTTACATAAAGTTTATCAGCTTTCGCAAGGCAAGCCTGATAGATACTCCCACCACCGATGATCATGACTTCATCGGCATCCGCTGCTAATGTTAAAGCCTCATCGATTGAGCTAACGATACTCACTCCATCAATAGACAAGTTCGAGTCGCGGCTAATAACAATATTTTGGCGTCCAGGAAGTGGTCGACCAATCGACTCATACGTTTTACGCCCCATCACGACAGGTTTTCCCAGAGTACAACGTTTGAACCAAGCAAAATCGGCAGGCAAGTGCCATGGCATTTGGTTGTCTTTACCTATAACTCTGTCATTGGCCATTGCGGCAATCATACTAATTAACATCGGGATATTATCTCTTGATTCAATCTAGCCTGCTGACTAGACAATGGGTTTACGGCGATAGAATAACAGCCCAGGCACAGCAAGACCAACAGCTAACCCTGCGATAATAAACATCGCTTTTAAGAAGTTTTCCATCAACGTTTGGAGAAGCAACAATGAAAACCCATCATGGTTAATCTGTACCATAGCAATCATTGCTTTATAAGCGAAAACGCCCGGTACCATTGGAATGATCCCCGCTACAGTAAAGACCTTAGGATGGGCTAAAAACTTCTTAGACCAATACACACCAATAAAGCTCACTATCGAAGCAGCAAAAAATGTCGCCCATTCAATGGGAATGCCAAAGTGCATCATTAAATAGCGCGAGCCGTGGCCAACAGCCCCCAATATGGCACAAAATCGTAACGCATGAACTGGGACATTAAATACCAATGCAAAACCGACCGCAGGAATTGATGCAAAAAACATATCATTTAACAGGCCTAACATCAGTTCAATCATATAATTACCATCCCCATACACCCGTCACTCGCATTGCTGCGATAATGCCAAGACAAATCGATAACGTCAGTAGACTGGCAAACGTGAACCGCGCAATGCCCATATTCACATAGCCTTTTAACATATCTGCGACCGCGTTTATTAATGGGAAACCAGGAACCAACATCAATACAGAGGAAGCCATAACTAGGGTTGGTGTATTACCAATATGGTAATTAATCGCTTGAGTTGAGACTAAAGAAGTTACAAATGCAGTCGCAGAAAACGTGAGTAAAGGATTAAAGTGACGTGCGGCCATCTCTTGTCTCGCCATCATTCCTATCGCTGAAGCTAGAAAAGTCATACCAAATACAGACCAATCACCTCCCGCTAAACGACTGAATGAGGCACAAGACAATCCAATCATAATAACGACCAGCCAGCGGTTATAGCGCTGAGGACTCACCGTATCGAGTTTATGTTGCGCCATTGTGTGATCAAGTAAACCTCGTTCCATCATGATACAAATACGCTGTACTTGAGTCACAACACGCATGTTTAGGCCTTTATCAGTGCAGCGCCTTGCGGTCGTAATACAGTGCCCTTTATACACAGTGGTTACGACGAGTGAGCTAGCAGAGAGCGAGACTTCAACTTCACTTATTCCACAGGCAAATCCCATCCGTCGCATAATATCACCGACCAGAGTACTCTCTGCTCCATGGGCAAGTAGCATCTTTCCGGCATGAGCAATCAGCCGAGAAACTGCTCTTTGTCTAGAGGCCATTGAATCCTTTCCTATTTAATCATCTCATTCATATTAAAGCCGATGATATATCAATCGGTAAACAGCAACGATGGTTTAATCTAACAATTGAGATCGCAAAATATAAAAAAGCCGCTGTCATTAACTGACAGCGGCTTCGACTTAATTAGACGAGTAAAGATTATTCACGAACATAGATGACGTGACCATCATCTTCTTCGTCATCCCAATCTTCATCATCCCAATCATCTTCAGTGATAACATTATCACCAGCCATTGCATCTTTATGGTAGTCATCCCACATAAAGTCAACAGACTCTTCAGCAGTCACTTCTTGTTCAACTTCACGAGGAAGTTCATCCATGAAGTTCGCTAACTTCATACACAGCTCTTTCGTGCCTTGACGATTGATTGCAGAGATCTTGTAGTAATCTTCTTCCCAACCTAAAGCATCGATGATGTTTTGAATGATCTCATCCGCTTCTTCTTCAGGTAGAAGATCTACTTTATTGAACACTAACCAACGTGGTTTAGTTGCCAGCTTATCACTATATTGTTCAAGCTCATCAATGATCGTTAATGCATTTTGCACAGGATCACTTTGATCCACAGGCATAATGTCGATCATATGTAGCAGTACACGACAGCGCTCAAGGTGTTTCAAGAAACGAATACCAAGACCTGCACCATCTGCCGCCCCTTCGATCAAACCAGGGATATCAGCGACCACAAAGCTACGCTCTGGCACTACACTTACCACTCCCAAACTAGGGATCAAAGTGGTAAATGGATAATCAGCGACTTTTGGTTTTGCCGCTGAAACCGAACGGATAAAAGTAGATTTACCTGCGTTAGGTAAACCAAGCATACCCACATCAGCTAACAGCAATAGTTCTAAACGAAGTTCACGAACTTCCCCTTTAGTCCCCATGGTTTTCTGACGAGGTGCACGGTTAACTGACGATTTAAAACGAGTGTTACCTAAACCGTGCCAGCCACCTTTAGCAACCATCACACGTTTACCATGCTCTGCGACTTCACCCACAATCTCATTAGTGTGGATATCAACCGCGCGCGTACCAACCGGTACACGTAAAACTTTGTCTTTGCCGCGTTTACCAGTACAGTTACCGCCACGACCATTTTCACCGCGCTCTGCGTCATAGAAGCGCTGAAAACGATAATCGATAAGGGTGTTAAGGTTTTCATCGCCTTCGATATAAATATCGCCGCCATCACCGCCGTCGCCACCATCAGGGCCACCTTTGGCAACGAATTTTTCACGCCAGAAGCTAACAACACCGTTGCCGCCATCACCAGCTTGAACCTTCACTACCGCTTCATCAACGAATTTCATTTTTTACTCCGCATCATTTGCGTTGCAATATCATCTACTGAGAATGCTATTAATTTTAGCAGAAGCCGACGACTCAGGACATATCGCTTACTACTATGGAACAAATAACAAGCTACTCTCAGATGAGTACCTTGGTATGGGCTCTAATTTTATAAGCCGCAAATAAATAAAAAACCCCACCTAACGGCAGGGCTTTTGGATTCATTAGAAACTAAAATTATTCAGCTTCGATGCTAACGAATTTACGGTTTTTAGGACCTTTAACTTCAAATTTCACTTTACCTTCAGATAGAGCGAAAAGAGTGTGGTCTTTACCGATACCAACGTTATTACCAGCGTGGAACTTAGTACCACGTTGACGAACAATGATGTTACCTGCTAGAACAGATTCACCACCGAAACGTTTAACACCAAGGCGTTTACTTTCAGAATCGCGGCCGTTACGAGTAGAACCACCAGCTTTTTTGTGTGCCATTGTTAGACTCTCCTAATAACTTAAGCGTTGATACCAGTGATTTTCACTTCCGTGAACCACTGACGGTGACCTTGCTGTTTGCGAGAGTGCTTACGACGACGGAACTTAACGATTTTAACTTTATCGCCACGACCGTGTTGTACAACTTCTGCTACAACTTTACCGCCCTCTACTAGAGGAGCACCAACTTTAACATCTTCACCGTTAGCAACAAGAAGAACTTTATCGAACTCTACAGTTGCGCCAGTTTCAACGTCTAATTTTTCTAAACGAAGAGTTTGACCTTCGCTTACACGGTGTTGTTTACCACCAGATTGGAAAACAGCGTACATATTTTACTCCGCTTTTTCCGCACAGCCGTATGCTTACATAATGTGCATTTTGGGTGTGCGCTAAACTAATCATCAATAGGGCGCAGATTCTACTCGAAGGACGCCCTTAAGACAAGCCATAATTTAAAAAAATTGGCGAAAACCTAATCGCCAAAGAAAAGTGGCGAGATCATGCCCTTCAACCATGTATTTATCAACGTTTTTTAGTGTATTATTCAACAATTATCGAAGAACTAAACGCCATAAAGGCTCTAACTTCAGCCGGATTTACGATGGATTTTAAAGCTATCCAAGCGCTTACTGCCAATGATATGGCAAAAGTGAATGAAACAATTCAAGCGCAATTAAACTCAGATGTATCACTGATTAACCAACTTGGTTTTTATATCGTCAGTAGCGGAGGTAAACGTCTACGTCCTCTACTTGCCGTTCTTTCTGCACGCGCTTTAGACTATCAAGGGACAAAACATACACTCGCAGCCGCCTTTATTGAATTTATTCATACGGCGACATTATTGCACGATGATGTGGTCGATGAATCAGATATGCGCCGCGGCAAAGAAACAGCGAACGCAGCATTTGGTAACGCAGCTAGCGTGCTAGTTGGCGATTATATTTACACTCGTTCATTCCAAATGATGACTCAACTTGGTTCCATGCCAATTTTGACTGTCATGAGCGACGCGGTAAACGTGATTGCGGAAGGTGAAGTTCAACAACTGATGAACTGTAACGATCCTGACACTACCGAAGAAAGCTACATGCAGGTTATCTATTCAAAAACAGCTCGCCTGTTTGAAGCGGCAACTCAAATTGGTGCTTTACTTGTAGAAGCGCCTAAAGAAATAGAGTTGGCTATGCAGAACTACGGCCGCTATTTGGGTACCGCCTTTCAACTTATCGATGATGTGATGGATTACACATCAGACGGAAAAGAGATGGGTAAGAACGTTGGAGATGATCTCGCAGAGGGAAAACCGACACTGCCACTGCTTCATGCAATGCGTAATGGAACACCTGAACAAGCGGCAATGATCCGTGAAGCGATCGAAAAAGCCAACGGCATGGATCGTCTTGAGGAAATATTATCTGCAATGGATCAAGCAGGATCATTAGACTACACCACGAATAAAGCAAAAGAAGAAGCAGATAAAGCAATTGCTGAACTCAGCGCAATTCCCGACAGCGAATATAAAGAAGCATTGATTACCCTTGCTCACATGTCTGTGAATCGCACGAAATAGAACCGAGTATTGATTTCTAGGTTCTACGGAATAAAAAAGCCGACTCAACGTCGGCTTTCGTTTTTCTGTGTACTCAGAATACTCTGAAAAAGTCAGAATTATTTGGCAAAATCTACGCCAGTTTGAATATCTTTATTCAATGTCGGCAGCATATCCGCCAACTCTTTTTGCTCATAAGCACTCAGTTTGCCGTATGGAAGCACTTCCTCTACGCCATTTTGGCCAAGTTTAACGGGCTGAGCGAAGAACGGTGCGTGTTCACTACCACCATCGACATAAGCGTATTCAATAACCTCTTCACTACCTTGTAGAGCTTTGACAAGTGCTAATCCAAAGCGACATGCAGCTTGACCCATCGACAGTGTCGCAGAACCACCACCCGCTTTCGCTTCAACAACTTCTGTACCCGCATTTTGAATTCGATAAGTGAGCGATTTTGCTTCTTCTTCACTAAAACTTACCCCTTCTACTTGGGAAAGTAATGGCAAAATAGTAACTCCTGAGTGACCACCAATCACAGGAACGCGAATGTTGCTAGGGTCTTTACCTTTCAATTCAGCAACAAACGTTTCGGCACGAATCACATCAAGAGTCGTCACACCAAACAGTTTACGTTTATCGTACACACCTGCTTTTTTCATCTCTTCGGCAAAAATAGGAACCGTTGTGTTAACCGGGTTAGTAATCACACCCACACAAGCTGTTGGGCAGGTCGCAGCGACTTTCTCTGCTATCGACTTAACGATACCAGCATTAACATTAAAAAGATCAGCACGATCCATCCCTGGTTTACGAGCAACACCAGCGGAAATCAATACAACGTCCGCGCCCTCTAGAGCAGGAGTAGGATCTTCACCTGCATAACCTTTGATTGATACAGGGGTTGGAATGTGGCTCAAATCTGCAGCCACACCGGGAGTCACCGGAGCAATATCGTAAAGAGCAAGATCGGTTCCTGCTGGTAGACGATTCTTGAGCAACAATGCAAGGGCTTGACCGATGCCACCAGCGGCACCAATAACAGCGACTTTCATTCTAAGTTCTCCTAGAGACTTCAGGTCTCTTATATATGTGTTTGGTAGGGTATGGTGAGTTCACTCATCGCAAGTATAGTAATCACATTTTGATTACATAAATTTAACTTTTGCTTTTTGAGAGATCGCTCAACACATAACTAGCCATCACACGATAATCGGGGGCGCTATTATGAAAATTTCTCTCGAAACCTCAAGAGGACCTCTAATAAATATAGTAGTTTTTGTGTCTTTAAGTGACCTTTATGACATTTTTATGGGATAATTTGGCGAAACCTGCATATCTATGCGAAAATATGCAGCAAATCCATCATAGAATCCTAATAAAGAGAAAAATGCGCAATACAGACAAACAAGATAACCTCGTTCGTGCTTTTAAAGCTCTACTCAAAGAAGAAAGATTTGGGTCACAGGGTGATATCGTTGATGCACTGAAAAGCGAAGGATTCGAGAACATTAACCAGTCCAAAGTCTCACGGATGCTGACGAAATTTGGCGCAGTACGTACGCGTAACGCCAAGATGGAAATGGTTTACTGCCTACCGGCAGAACTCGGCGTCCCAACGGTATCGAGCTCGCTACGAGAACTCGTATTAGATATTGATCACAACCCTGCACTTGTTGTTATTCACACAGGTCCAGGTGCAGCACAGCTAATTGCTCGCTTGCTTGATTCCCTAGGTAAATCTGAAGGTATCCTTGGCGTTGTTGCTGGTGACGATACTATTTTTATTACCCCTACAGCAGCAGTTCCTACAGAGCAACTCTTTGCTTCTGTCTGTGAACTGTTTGAATATGCAGGCTAATTACCGATAACTAAGTAACCTCAAAATGCGGGTTCAGGATTCGTTGCTGAAACTCTGAACGGTATAACAGAGGAGACTTGAGTATATTGCCTCATAGTGATGATTAAGCCACTGCTTGATTACATGATCTTCCTCGGTCATCCATTTTAGGATGATCGAGTTATTCCTCGCAAAACAATCCAATATACCCAAATGACCTCAAGATGCAGGATTCAGAGCTTCATCAACGAGCCTAGGTCAAGCTCAATCACTGCAGGAATGGTATTCCCTTTCAACGTGATTGAGCGCAGAAATAGGTTTGTTGATGAGCTCTCAAAGGGCGAGTTGTATTCGCTCCTAGGCTGTGTGACTGATTCTCAACGTAGAATGACTATGTCTTCAAATCAGTGCCTTGCCTAAGAGCGAATACATTCTCGCTGAAACAGCATCTTGAGGTTACTTGGGTATAACTATTTAACGATCGATATTTTGATCATTTTTTCACTGTTTTTTTGTTATTATTCCGCCACTTTTTAAAGCGTATTCAGGGACGGTACGTAAATTCCATTAGCATTGTTCTTTGCTAATAGATAGCGCTCTCGTTCTTTACAGAACATTAATGAAGGAAAGGAATTCATGGCATTTCGTAAGTTACTTCATCTTGCTGTACTAGCCTCAGCCATTACAACTATTACTCCCGCTAGCGCACGAGAGTTTATTACCATCGGTACAGGATCTGTCACTGGCGTCTATTACCCAGCTGGCGGAGCTATTTGTAAACTGGTGAACCAAGAGCGTAAAACACACCAAATTCGCTGCTCTGTTGAGTCGACTAACGGTTCAGTTTACAACGTGAATAGCATTCGTTCTGGGGATTTAGATTTAGGTATTGTTCAATCCGATTGGCAATACCATGCCTACCATGGAAGCAGNGAATTTAAACAGCAAGGTCCGTACAAAAAACTGCGCGCGATCTTTTCCCTTCATACAGAACCTTTCAATATTATCGCTCGGGCTGATTCGCATATTAAAAATATCAAAGATCTTGCTGGTAAACGTATTGATATTGGTAATGTCGGTTCTGGCGATCAAGCAACAATGCAAGTCGTAATGAAAGAATTTGGCTGGACTAATCACAGCTTCAAATATGTGTCTGAACTTAAAGGTTCTGAGCGCTCCCAAGCTCTGTGTGACAATAAGATTGATGCGTTTATCTATATGGTTGGTCATCCTAATGGCTCCATTAAAGAAGCCACTACATCGTGCGATGCTAAACTGATCCCAGCAACGGGTTCACAAATAGACGAAATAGTAAGTTCACATCCCTACTACACATACACTGATGTACCAGCAGGAATGTACCGTGGCACCGATCAAGACATAAAAAGTTTTGGTGTAGCAGCGACACTAGTCGCAAGCAGTGATCTCCCCGATGACGTTGCTTATAACATCGCTAAAGCGGTATTTGAAAACTTTGACACGTTTAAACACCTACACCCTGCTTTTGCTAATTTGAAAAAAGAAGACATGGTAAAAAATGGCTTATCAGTTCCACTGCATCCCGGAGCGCTAAAATATTATAAAGAAATAGGCCTTATCAAATAATTGCAACTCTCAAGATGAGGATTCAGAGCTTCATTATCGCAATTCATCGGTGATACCTATTTCACTAATCGTTAGGAACAGCTCGCGTTAGTGATAATCATTCTTAATAATATACCTAAGGTAGATTGAGCTTGAGGTATCACCATGAAAAAGACATTGAGTTTCGCCACTATCCACTTTACGGTTGCGTTTACCGTTGCCTATATTCTTACTGGCGATATTATCCTAGGCAGCTTAATTGCAATGCTAGAGCCTTTAATTAATACCGGTGCATTTTATCTGCATGACCAGGCTTGGCAAAAATTCCCATCGCTTAAGAAATGGCACAACCAAACGTCTATAAAAACAATCAGTTTTGCCGTTGTCCACTTCAGCGTCGCTTTTTCTGTCTCTTACTTACTATCAGGAAGTTGGTTAGTGGGGGGAATAATGGCAACGATAGAACCGAGCATTAATACCGTTATTTTTTATCTACACGAGAAACTATGGCAACGCCAAACTCAATGGCGTTGCCCAATACATGGTATGTGAAGCTCAGAAGAGCGCTTGCGATAAGGAGTGGTGCAAACCAATCCACTGAGAGTCCGACTGCCCATCAAGATCGACTTCCACTTGATACATATCCTCTTGTTGAGGATCCTGAGGATTAAATGCTTTTGGAGCTTCTACTTGAAAAAGTACACAGGCCTCATGAGAACGCACATCCAAAGGGACTTGATAAGTCATACCATCAAATTTCACGGAGGCGGAAACTAGCTCAGGATGTAAATTCGTAAAGTAAACATGAACAAGTAATTCACAGCCGCCACTGTAGTGCCAAACTTGCTCCGTTGTGACATTATCAAGACGAGTATTAGTGATAAATTGCAGATAGGGAGCGCGCCATATTCCGATACGAGTATCATAATGCTTAATAGGCTCTGAACGAGCGAAATCCGTAATATCTTCCTCAAAAAGAAGGGATTCTTCTTCCTCTAAAAAGAGAATTTCAATCCGATTTCCCCCTTTATCCAGATACGGTTTAACATCTTTACGGTAGATCGCCTGTGTACCATCACAGTCAAAAACAGCAATACCATTGACTCGCACCTCTGCATGGAAATCAATTCCCTCAAGCACCAAATCAATGGCTTGAGCACGCATCATCTCTTCATCCATTTCTACATCATGCATAAGATGCCACTCTTGAGCCGCAATCTCTTGTTCAGTAATGGAATCCGGTAGTACCTTACTCAACGGTGCAGGGAAGGTAATATCGTCTTGAGGAATAGAGAGATCAGTAAGAGGAGAAAGTTGCCACAGACCGGCTAACGAAAGCTGCATAAACAAATAGTAATTTTATTGTAATGAATTTGTTTCTTTATACCCAAGCAGATATAAAAATACCAGCACAAAGGCTGGTACTTTTAGAAAAGAGTGAGGCGGAGTCTATTCTTCGTCGTCGTCATCTTCTTCGTCATAAAGCGCATCTTCACCTTCATAGAAGGTACCCCATCCGTCATAGATGATGTCATACTTTTCAGCGAGGTTAACTAGCTTTTCCACTTGTTCATCAATGGCTTCAGGGTTTAATACTGATTGCATTGTCGCGTCAAAACATAGCAATTTATTGCCATCTTCATCTTCAGTTTCTTCTGCTTCTAATACTTCAAAACCCATTTTAAAAGCATCAACAGCTGCTTTTTCTAGCGTTTCAAACTGTTCAGCAAACAAGTGGTGTTCAATTTCATAGAGCGCTTCTGGATCACTGCCATCTTCAAGTAAGGCCTCTATAATATCGCGAGTCTCTTCCTTTTGAATCTCGATCAATTCTTCCACAGATAGATAATCATCTTCATGAGACATAGTGTGCTCCAGACAGTAAAAATAGGATCAATTTTTGTGGGTCGAAATATGGCATGGATCGCGTTGAATTACCACTACAAAACGAGCATTAGCCGATCTTTCATTTCTATAAATAAAAAAGCTGCGTTGATAACGCAGCTTGTACTACAACACGTTAGATTATTCAGTACCACCAACCGTCAAAGCATCAAGTTTCAACGTTGGCTGACCAACACCTACAGGTACGCTTTGTCCTGCTTTACCACAAACACCAACACCACGGTCGATACCAAGGTCATTACCCACCATAGACACTTGTTGCATCGCTTCAATGCCAGAACCGATAAGAGTGGCACCTTTAATTGGAGTAGTAATCTTACCGTTTTCAATAAGATAGGCTTCAGATGCAGAGAAGACGAATTTACCAGAAGTAATATCCACCTGACCGCCGCCAAAGTTCGGTGCGTAAACCCCCTTCTTGACAGTAGAAATGATCTCTTCCGGAGTATGTTCACCTGGTAACATATATGTGTTGGTCATACGCGGCATTGGAAGATGTGCATAAGATTCTCGGCGACCATTGCCCGTAGGGTTCACACCCATAAGACGCGCATTTAACTTATCTTGCATGTACCCTTTCAGTTCGCCTTTTTCAATCAATACATTGTATTGACCAGCAACACCTTCATCATCAACATTTAATGAACCACGCAAATCTTTCAATGTACCGTCATCAACAATAGTACAAAGATCTGATGTGACTTTCTGACCGATCTTGCCAGAGAATACCGATGAACCTTTCCGGTTAAAGTCCCCTTCTAAACCATGCCCCACAGCTTCATGAAGTAGAACGCCAGGCCAACCAGAGCCAAGTACTACCGGCATTGTTCCCGCTGGCGCTGCAACGGCTTCCAAATTCACAAGCGCTTGACGAATTGCTTCATCTGCATAAGAGAAGGCAATTTTTTGTCCTTCAATCTCATTTAAAAAGTAATCGTAATCAAAACGACCACCACCACCTGAACTACCACGCTCACGGCGATCGCCTTTTTGTGCGATAACACTAATAGATAAACGAACCAGTGGACGAATATCTCCTGCATAAGTGCCATCAGTCGCCGCAACAAGCATCTGCTCATGAACACCACTTAAACTCACAGACACTTCTTGGACAAGAGGTTCTTTAGTACGGATGTATGCATCAAGCTGCTTCAATAACTCTGTTTTTTGTTGTTTTTCCCAACAATCTAGAGGGTTCACATCAGCGTAGTAAGCTTGGCTATCATTCAAACGTTTGAATGCATGAACCTGTCCGCTTTGACCACTTTGAGCAATACCTCGTGCTGCATTTGCGCTCTGCTTTAATCCCGCTAACTCAATTTGATCTGAGTAGGCAAAACCCGTTTTTTCTCCGGTGATGGCACGCACACCCACACCGCGATCAATATTAAAAGAACCGTCTTTAATAATGCTATCTTCTAATACTAAAGACTCATGCCAACTGGACTGAAAATAGATGTCAGCGTAATCAATTTGACGAGTAGCAATGCTCGACAAGGTATCCGCAATATCTTGCTCTGTCAGCCCTGCGGGTGTAAGTAGTGCTTCTTCAATGCGGTTAATACTCATATCTAGCTCTTTGTTGATTGAAATTGATTGGAAAATCGAGCGTGCTCGATAATAGGCATCGCCTGACGAACCTCAGCCGATGCACTTCTGTCTATATCGACGATCAAACTACCTGCTTGCTGCTCTAATGAAGCAACAATTTCGCCCCAAGGGTTAACGACCATGGAATGCCCCCAGGTTTCTCTTCCACAAGGATGTTTTCCTCCTTGAGCAGCGGCAACAACCCAGCATTGATTTTCTATGGCTCTTGCTCTAAGTAGAACCTCCCAATGAGCCTGACCCGTCACCGCCGTAAACGCAGCCGGAACAATAAAAATCTCAGCGCCCCGCTGTCTTAATTCGGAGTAAAGATGAGGAAAACGAATATCGTAACAAATGGATAAACCTAATGCACCGAATGGCGTCTGTGTTAATGATATTTGGCTTCCTGCTTGAAACGTCTCTGATTCTCGGTATCGATGCTGGCTATCTGCAACATCGACATCAAACATATGCAGCTTATCATAATACGCCTGACATTGACCTTGAGAATCCAACAAAATAGAAGTGGAAGTCACGCCATCATCACGTTTTATAGGCATACTCCCTATTAACAACCATACCCCATAATGGCGGGCAATTTCAGCTAAACGAAGCTGAATAGGGCCACGACCGAGAGGTTCAGCATAAGCATGATAATCCGTGCGTTGACTAAATAATAAGGCGTTCTCAGGGGTCACTATCCACTGTGCCCCATGTTTTACTAATCGAGCAATTTGTTTTTCAATAAAGGTGACATTGTCTGCGACATTAGGGCCCGATGTCATTTGGATAACACCGACTCTTTCCATATTCCCTCCTTGTCATTCAATGACTTTTTTTAGCTCCTTGGGCAAGGTGTACTCTCCTTTACTACGTGAAATTTCTTTCACCGTTGGTGAGTCCATAGGACCTTTGATCTCGTAGTTCACTTCAGTAAACACTTCTACCACAGGAGAAATGACCGTTGTGATAGCCAAGACATAAAGTGCGGTTTGCGGTGCAACAGCAAAAGCACTTAATACCGGGATACCAGATGTCATATCTGGGACAAAATGGACTTGAGCATCGACAGTACGATTATTGAGATCAGCCATTCCTTTTAGAGATAAATCTCCCGCAACAGCATCCATTTCAATATCGTTAGTCAGGAAGACACCTTGAGAAATTCGACCGCTACCGGTAATCGAGTTAAATGCCATCCCATCATCAAATACGTCGCTAAAATCCAACTTCATTCGTCTTATTAAAGAGTCTAAGCTAAATATACCTAATAAGTTTGCAGCCCCACTCACATCAGAGATAACCCCTTTGCCAAGCTTAGTGCTAACGTCCCCTTGTAAGGTATTGATACGCATAGACCAAGGAGCACCATCCCACTCTGTATTGGTTTTCAATTCAAAGGGAGCTTTTTGAATCCCAGAACTGATACCAAATCTATCCATCAGATCACTATTATTCTCACCTTTCATTTCCAATGACAGACGTGTATGGCTGGTATCTTTACCTAATTTCCAATCAATATCAGCATGTACTTCATTTGTACCGCTATTGATATCAATACTTTTCCAATGCAATAAATCGCCTTGGCGGATAAAGTCCATATTCAACTGACCGACTTTATAACCTTGGAACCAAAAGTCATTGATCGCTAAAGTTAAGTTTGGCATCAATTCGTGAAACTCGCGATCAAAATTAGTAATAAGGGGATCTGCCTTTTTTACTTCATCCACTATCAATGGTTTTTTGGGATCGCGATCATCTAAAGCTGGAACATAAAGATGTAAACGATCGAGAGACACGGTGAGCTCATTTGACATTAAGTAGGTCGCTTTCCCACTTGCCTCCTGACTATTTAAAGACATGGACCAACCAGCATTCTTCTCTTTTGCTGAAAAATCCACGTCATGCCAATCTAAGCTACCTAAAGTAAGTTCCTTCACCTGCAAATCGACCTGTTGCGGTTCAGGAATTTTAATATCACTCGTGGCGGATGTAGCGGTTGAGCTCTGCTTTTGATCGTCACTCGCTAAAAACTCAATCCACTTATCTAAATTAAATTTATCCGTATTGATTGTGGCTTGATGGCCCACAATAGGATTGATTTTGAATTTACCTTTACCCAGAACTAAATTCGTTGCTTCAAGAACAGGGGTAGGTTTCGTGATATCAATATTCGCTTGATACTTTGCTTGCGGCAGTTCAACGCGTGCCGCTATCTTTTCTTGATTGCCCGAAGCTTCAAGACGAGCCACTTCTGGAATACGCTCAGCTTTCGACAAAGGATAAGGATACTGGCTAACCACATCTGTTAATCCGGCGCGTAAATCCACCTGATACGTAAACCCAACATCATTCAGTTGTAAATGCACTCCCATTTGCCATGGTGCATGCCCATTGAGAGGATCGATCCACTTCTTGCCAACATAAGGAGAAAGGGGCTTCACATCCCAATCGCCGACAGTATCAATTTGCACACCATAACCTTTGGTATTGCTTTCACCTTTAAAATCAAGAGAGACAGGCTGATTTAAGAGTTGCCCAGTGATACCTGCTGCGCTAACCACGTCATTATCAAAATGGATACGTCCAGACACGTCCTTCATATGAATGGGAGGAGCATCAATATCAACCGTACTTTTGGTCAAATCGGCCCAACCCCATGCTCGAGGCTGTTTTTTGGTCGTAAATGGAATATCTAAACGAAAGTGAGATTTAACCTGCCCATTAATCTTAACTTCAGTTAGAGCAGCACCAACAGAATCAACCAAAGGCGTCGCCGTCATATAGTTACGAACAGCATTCCCTTCCGCTGTTGTTTGGGCTTCTAGCTCTATATGACCATTTTCTACCAAAGCCGGGATCTGACCGGTAATCCGTTGAGCAGTCACATCCATCATTTTGGCTGAATGTGAGTCCAAATACATGGCGTCATTTTCAAACAGCATATTCAACTGCAGATCAGTCAAAGGTGGCCAGGCCGTATCAAAACTAAAACGACCATCTTTAAGGCCAACCCAAGCCTGGAAAATACCGTTATGCTTGTGATAAGGAAAATCTCCTAACCTTCCATACCATAAAAGCTTCGCTGTATTGACTTTACCAGCTTGAATGGCAGTTGATAGATAGTCCGTTAGCTCTTGACCTAATGCCAAACGAGGCAAGTAGCGCCATGTTTCGCCAGCTTTGTACAAGTCAGTTTCTACATAAAAAGAGAGCAAAGGACTTTGCTGATTTGGCATATCAAGACGAAACTGTCCGACAGCACTCATATCAGGCGTGGCGACCGCAACCTTATTACTCCACAAAGACCAACCATCTGCTTGATTTTGCCAAGTAAGATTAACGTTGCCGTGATTAATCTGTAATGGCGCTTGGAACACATCACCGTATGGTAGAACATCATCAGCTAATGATGCTTTGATATTCGCCTTCTTGATTGAACCACTAATGGTGGCTTGTAAGTGGTGAACTTCAGGCAATAAATCCCATTGAGCTATAGCACCATCGGCTAAACGAGCTGAGTAACGAAGCGATTCCCAACTATCACCACGTGAAACTCTTAAGTCTTCAATAGTGCCATTCGGTTTCAGTTTTTTAATGAGATCTTGAGCCTGAGTTGAATCAGAAAACAATCGGGTCAAAGGTAAAACCGCGCCGATATCTAGTTGTGATAAATTGAGCCGCCATGAATGAGTCTTCCAATCCAACGCCACATCTAAATCAGGCCATAATTGATCATCTGTCCTAATTTTTAGTGAGTGCCCACTTACTTTCCAACCATCATGAGTCGGGGATAAATTCACAATCCCAGATTCAATAAACAACTCGTGATTGGCAGTATCATCTTGCCAAGTCAGCTCCGAAGGTTGTAACTCTAGGTAACCATCTACCGGTTGGTTATGTTTTAATGTTACCCAAGCATTGAAATTCACCACACCGTTTTTGATGCCCGTTTTATCTTTGGCATACTTCGTAAGCCATGGGCGAACTTCCACTCGTTTGGCATCAGCATAAAACTGCCCTGAAACATCACGTAATGAACCGTGATCCTCAAATTGAGCCGCAATAGAGAGTGAATTAATGTTGGCCTCAGCGATGCTTACCACACCTTCAGCGAAGTGATGCTTTCCTTGATTCTTCCAACGAAGTTTATCGATATCTAATTGACGTGTTTCACCAGATACTGTTCGATACTTCACCGTAGAATCACGTAACGAAAAATTATCTAACTGTCGAAGAAACAGGCTATCAATACGATTAAGGATACGCTGCTGAGTCTTGGTTTTATCTTGCGGAGCAGTCTCTTCCTCATCTGATTTCTTCATATTCACCCAATCCACTGAACTCACATCCAGTTTCAATTTATGAATAGTCAGATCAGCAATGACAGGTTTTTGCTCCCAAAGAGACTCCATCAAGTCAAATTCTATATCTAGTTGACCCGAGGAAAAATGGATGTCGCTACCATCAGGAAAATCAGCAGTGACTCCCTGCAGCGCAATGGAAGGGTGCGTGTTTCGCCAGAAACCCCGCACATCTTGAATATCAAATTGGATGTTGGTCTGTTGACTAACCCATTGCTCAATTTCACCTTGAAAATGGTTCATATTAGGCAGCAGCACTCGCAGAGAAGTGACTGCTACCGCAAGCAATACGATTAAGCTAACCAGTAGCCAAAGTACTAACCGCCCTAAAAGGGTTAATCTCGAGATCACTCAATGTCCTATTACATCATGACAACATCAAACTGCTCTTGAATATAAAGAGGTTCAGCCTGAATACGTACTTCTTTTCCAATAAACACTTCTAACTCTGCCAGTGAATGTGATTCGTCACCTTGTAAAGTATCTGCCACTGAAGGAGATGCATAGACAACAAACTTATCCGCATCATAAGCACGATTAACACGTGTGATTTCACGTAAAATTTCAAAACAAACGGTTTCGACCGTTTTTACCGTACCGCGCCCTTCACAAGTAGGACAAGTAGAACACAATACATGTTCAATACTTTCTCTCGTGCGCTTACGTGTCATTTCAACTAGGCCTAAGTGAGTAAAACCATTGATGTTGGTTTTCACTCGATCTTGACTCAAAGCGGCATCTAACGAAGTTAGTACTCGCTTACGATGTTCATCAGATAACATATCAATAAAATCGATAATGATGATACCACCTAAATTACGTAAACGAAGTTGACGAGCGATAGCTTGGGTCGCTTCAACGTTAGTATTAAAAATCGTTTCTTCTAAATTTCGTCGCCCAACAAAAGCCCCGGTATTAATATCGATCGTCGTCATGGCTTCAGTTTGATCAATAATCAGATAGCCACCAGATTTAAGTTCGACTTTTCGTTCTAAAGCTCGTTGGATTTCATTTTCGGTGTCGTACATATCAAAGATAGGTTTGTCACCTTCATAAAGCTCCAACTTACTCGTCAGTTCAGGAACAAACTCTGAAGTAAACTCTTTCAGGTTTTCGAACTCTTGACGAGAGTCGACCAATATTTTGGTGATATCTGTCGCAACGAAATCTCGCAGTAACCGTTGCGCTAATCCGGGTTCACCGTATAACGTTGAGCGCGTCTTATATTTGCGGCGGCGCTCCATTACTTTTGACCAAAGCCGTTTCAAAAAGGCGGCGTCTTGGGCTAACTCTTTTTCGTTCGCCGCTTCAGCAGCAGTACGGATAATAAATCCGCCATGCTCATCACAATAATGTTCGACGACTGATTTTAAACGATCACGCTCCGTTTCACTCTCAATACGCTGCGAAACGCCCACATGACTTGCGCCAGGCATATACACAAGATAACGTGAAGGAAGGGTGATATCCGTCGTTAAACGTGCACCTTTCGTTCCCAGAGGATCTTTCACAACTTGGACGACGATGTCTTGTCCTTGACGCACTAATTCAGAAATGTCGCGCACCTGAAATTGTTGTTTTTCATTTTCTGACACACATTCTGTGTGCGGTACGATGTCAGAAGCATGAAGAAAGGCTGCTTTTTCTAAGCCAATGTCGACGAAAGCCGCTTGCATACCTGGCAAAACTCGGCTTACTTTTCCTTTATAAATATTGCCAACGATACCACGCTTAGCTTCGCGCTCGACATGGATTTCTTGAAGGACTCCGCCTTCAATCATCGCCACCCGCGTTTCACTAGGTGTCACGTTTAAAAGCAATTCTGCACACATGGATAAACCTCAATAAATTAATTTTTTACCAAACCATGTTCATAACAGAGCAAGAGAAGGCAATACGATTTGGTGAATGAAAATTACGTCATATCATAATGATTTAATTACATTATTGACGTGAAACAAGGCCTTTTAATTATACCCATATGATGTGTAAATATTCGGTTCAATATTGCATCAACACATTCGAGTAAAATAAAGAGCAGCAAGAAGTACTACTCGTTATTTTATTTAAGTATAACAATACCTTAAGACTGGATAAATGTTTGGATTAATTGATCAGTTTCGTAAAGAGGCAATCCGACAACCGCGTAATAGCTTCCTTCTATTCGCGTCACAAAACGCCCACCAATACCTTGTATACCATAGCTACCGGCTTTATCTTGCGGCTCTTGGGTTAACCAATAATCTTCAATTTCTTTGTCGGTCAGTGACTTAAACCACACATCGGTGACAACGACGATTGAACGATGCTGCTGTTTATTTGCAACAGTTACTGCGGTCATCACCTGATGAATACCGCCAGATAGGGAGCGTAACATTCGCTGAGCATCAGAGAAATCACTTGGTTTTTCTAATACTTGTTCTCCCAGCACGACAATCGTATCAGAACCAATGACCAATGAATCAGGAGCCGATAAAGCGACACCAGCCAGCGCTTTATCATAAGAGAGACGTTGCACGTAATCTCGGGCGGACTCCGTTTCATGTTTGGCTTCTTCGACATCAGTCACAATGACATCAAAGTTATAGCCTAATTGAGTCAATAACTCACGACGTCTGGGAGATCCAGACGCCAATACTAGTTTATGCCTATTCATTTTAAATGCCAGTGACGTCTCACTTTTCGTAACAATAAAAACATCCATGGCCACAGAACACAGCTGATCACCCCACTCCACAAAGACATAGGATTAAAGGCCACATCTTGAATGAGATACTCACCAAGGAAGATAAGTACTTCAAGCACCATGACCAAAAATCCGATCACAACCGCTTGTTGCCAAAGTGCCATATTACGTAAAACCAAGAAGTTCATCGCTACGATATACACGACGATAGAAAACATCATTCCGCGAATGCCAAGCGTCGACCCAACTAAGAGATCCCACAATAAACCCAGCACTAATGCTGTTCCGACATTCACTCGGTGTGGCATGGCTAACACCCAGTAACAGATAACGAGGAATAACCAAGCAGGGCGAATTAAATCTAACGACCCAGGCCATGGAATGGTTTGAAATATCAGTGCACACAAAAAAGAAAGCCAAATAACTAGGCGCCCTTTCCAGTCGTTAGTTAGAGTCACTCTTATCCTCTTTTTCCATCTGCTTAATATCAGCATGTAATGCTTTGTGCTGACTATCTTCGTTTGGCCAAATCAACAATAGGTAACGTAACCGATCAAAATCGACGACAGGTTTCGCTTTAATTGATGCAAACTCGCGGCGCGTGTCTTTATCCACATTAGTGATATATGCGACAGGATACCCTTCTGGGTAAACGCCACCTAATCCCGATGTCACCAACATATCCCCTTCCCGTAAATCGGTACTTGTAGGAATATGTTCCAGTTGGATTTCATCACTTTGACCATTACCAGAAGCGATCACCCGGATATCATTACGAATGTTTTGAACGGGAATAGCGTTATTAGGATCAACCAATAGCAATACACGGCTATTGTGAGCGGCAACGAACGTCACTTGACCAACAATCCCTTTTTCATTGATAACAGGCTGACCTTCATACACACCATCAATACTGCCTTTATCAATCACGACTTGATGCCGATAGTGAGACGTATCTACCGCCATCACTTCTGTGACCATTTTCTTTTCGTCTCGTACGAAAGACGATCCCAGCAACTTACGCAGACGTTTGTTTTCTTCTTTATATTGATCAAGAAGAATCAGATCACTTTTCAGTGTTAACACTTCACGTTTTAATTTGCTATTGGACTCTAATAGGTGTTCATGAGTACTAATACGTTCGTAAAAGTCATCAAACATAGTTCGAGGAAGATCGGCAGCAAATTGAATAGGCGCAACAAGGCTATTCAATAAAAAACGGACGTGAGAAAAAGTATCTAAACGGCTATCAGCCAGCATAAGGCTGGCTGATATAATCACAGCGAAGAACAGACGTAGCTGCAGAGATGGTCCTTGACCAAATATAGGCTTCATCTTAATAATCCTAGAATTAAACGCTGGTCATTCAACAATATCATCAAAGACCTTAGTTAAATGCAGGTTCTTCATACCAGAAGAACCTGACAAGCGGTTACTCTTCGCTAAAAAGATCGCCACCGTGCATATCAATCATTTCTAAAGCTTTACCGCCACCACGAGCCACACAAGTAAGTGGATCTTCAGCGATAACAACTGGAATACCAGTTTCTTCAGTAAGTAGACGATCAAGATCTTTCAATAAGGCACCACCACCGGTGAGTACCATACCGTTTTCTGAGATATCAGAAGCAAGTTCAGGAGGACATTGTTCAAGAGCAACCATGACGGCAGAAACAATACCTGTTAGCGGTTCTTGCAGTGCTTCAAGAATTTCATTTGAATTAAGCGTAAAGCTACGAGGCACACCTTCAGCAAGGTTACGACCACGCACTTCAATTTCTTGCACTTCATCGCCAGGGTATGCAGAACCAATTTCGTGTTTGATTTTTTCTGCTGTTGCTTCACCAATTAAGCTGCCGTAGTTACGACGTACATAATTAATGATCGCCTCATCAAAACGGTCACCACCGATACGAACAGAAGATGAATAAACAACACCATTCAATGAGATAACAGCAACTTCAGTCGTACCACCACCGATATCGACCACCATTGAACCTGTTGGTTCAGATACACGAAGGCCTGCACCAATTGCAGCTGCCATCGGTTCATCAATTAAATAAACTTCACGAGCGCCAGCACCCAGTGCTGATTCACGAATCGCGCGGCGCTCAACTTGGGTTGACCCACAAGGAACACAAACCAAAACACGTGGGCTTGGTTTTAATACGCTGTTGTCATGTACCTGACGGATAAAATGCTGCAGCATTTTTTCTGTCACGTAAAAATCGGCAATAACGCCGTCTTTCATCGGACGAATTGCGGAAATATTTCCTGGTGTACGACCCAGCATTTGTTTTGCAGCATGACCTACAGCTGCAACTGTTTTTCCACCGCGACCTTTGTCTTGGCGAATCGCAACCACTGAGGGTTCATCAAGAACAATACCTTGTCCTTTTACATAAATAAGTGTGTTGGCAGTACCTAAATCGATAGATAGGTCATTTGAAAACATGCCACGAAGTTTTTTGAACATATTCTTCGCTCGTCCTGCAAGAATTAAGAAGATAAAAAATTGCTCTAAATGTACCAACGCCTTGCGATCACAGCAAGGCATTGGTGCATAAACATAGAGCGAAACGGGTAATTTCTAACAAATTCCTAACTTCCATCCCGAAAATAAGCTCGGGCATCAGTTATTCATTCGCGCTTCACCTCGGTAGATCACACGGTCATTGCCGCGAAAAATACCAAACGTGACAACAGCAGAAGGATCTTCATCCCCAACCCCACGCCAATTATATTGTAGCCATGGTTGATTAAGGTAAGTGCTTCCGCAGTCAATATCTGCTGATGATGTGGTTTGAGGAGACACCGTTGAACTATCATCCAAACGAATCCAAAAACGCACTTTTTCTCTCAAATCGGTATCGCTATCAGGCAGTACTTTTACCACGGAGCTTTGTCCGTTAGTGACAGCCACCGCTGCCGAAGCACCACTCAACGTTGAACTTGATGACTGAACAGTATTTTGCCAAATCGTCTGTTTACAGAGTCCATCGCCAGCGGTAGAGAACACCGAGCCTGAATCTTCGGTATTCACAACAAATTGACTTCCATTCCAATACTGGGTTTTCAGTGGGACACTTAAAGTGGACTCAGAGTTCCCTCCCACATCCGATAATACCATCCGACCATAGCGGAAATCGGGCTGAGTTGGAAATGCTTTATTAGTACTATCGAGAATTTGGTTAGTATAACGCGCCAAAGATTTATCGGTGAAATCAACGTTATCAATGCTATCTGTCACCTCTAGCCCAAACCCCGAAGTAAAAGGGCCATCTGGAGATGTTGTATAAGGTGAACTTACCGTTTCATTTTTTAATAATGTAAATGAACGAGTGACTGATAACGCAGCCCCACTCCAGCTTGTGGTATCGCCCCAATAGTGTTCATCATAATCAGCGACCCGCGCTCCAATATTTTCATTACCAGCATTTGTGTTAACCGCCACTAATTTTATATTGGCAATTAAGCTTGCCCCAAAGTCGCCATAATTGGTCGTCGCCCCACCTGACATATTTTGCGCTTCGACATTAAAACTATAGCTAATAGGTTGGTTCATATAAGCAAATCCATCTAAATTACTTGCATATGTCCAACTATTCGACGTAATGGTTAGATAGGCAGGATAAAAACGCCCAATATTTCGATAACCTGTCTGGATTGTTTGTCCGAGGTAACTACTTTGAGTGTTTGCTTGTATCTGTAATACCCCGACTTCACTCCAAGTTAAGCCACTAAAATCATAGTAACTATTACTCGTACCATCAGTATTCAGTAGTGTGACTGACGTATCTCCGTCGCTATCTTTTAACACTCCGGAAGCGCCACCACTGGGTTCGGCAACATCATGATCTAAGTTCACTGTTGCGGCCAATTGAGTATCGGTTGAGAAAAAGTTTTGTGTCACTGGAGAAGAGCAATAGTTCGTTGTTTCTATCGCTCCAGACACACTGCCGTTGGAAACCCACCGGATAGGCTTAATATGCAGAGCAAAACTTTCTCCTGCTGCTTTAAATCCTTCACTGTTGGCGTCTGTAATATTACCGTCCATTGCATCACCATCAGATGGACAAACCGCAAATGTCCATGGCCGTGAATAGACAGTAAAGCTTCCTTGTAACGTCCCATTGCCTTTGATAGGGCAATCACTACCGTAAGAAGAGCAGTTAAATTTTGAGTCGGTTAAGGTCACCGTTTTTACACCAGAATCTTCCATCGTCAGCGTTGCAGTCGCAGCCCCAGAAGAGAATGCAAGATTGCTCATCGTCAACTGCCCAATCCCACTCGTTGGTGCCACCCATTCGGATGAGTAAGAAGGGGTCCCCGTATAGCCAATATCAATAACCCCACCACTGTCATCACAAGCTTGGACAGTTATCGGCACCGATTGAGGTTTATTCGCAATCACATACTGATCATCAACATCAAAGGTATAAGGAACAAAATGGTAGGTTCCAGAAACGTTGCTGGTATCAGTATCAGACGATAAAGAAGTAGTAACCGTTTTATCTTCCGATTTTGTTGAAGATAAAGAAAGTTCTAACAAACCGCTGCTGTTAGGCTGATACACACCAGAACTTCCGGAACCAGTAACCACTGTTAAGTTACTCGACGGAGAGACTTCGATATAACCGGTATAGTCCGTTGCCGGATTGCCATCTTCATCCACGACTTGCAGAGAAATATCCTGAGCTTTACAGGTGAGCGTATAGTCTTCACTAGGTGAGATGGTCAACGCATAGCTTTTTTCTTCACTGACACTACACTGGTTACTGCCATTTAATGCTTGAATATTGGCATTATTTGACATGGATAAATAATGCGCGGTTACCGCCCCCTGAATGGTAATGGAAGTATCAAGAATAATTTGCTTCGCAAGTAAATAGCCCTTAAATATTTGCCCCTTGAGCTGATACGTTGCAGTTGGACCATAAATCACTGGGTAGATAAACCCGCTGTCGGATTCTCCAACATAATTAAAAAGCATCGGATTGTTTAGTAGCAGGTCTACAGCATAAAGACTTGAGCCAGCGATGTTAATCCAAGCATTTGACTCAAATGTCATACTGGCATTGGAAGCCGTCACAATAGTCTTAAAATTAACTGTAGTATTCTTATCGAAATACACTTCTGTATTTCCCTGATAAGTGAAATGCTCTATGGATATTCCATCAGCAAAATGTATGGTTAATTTTTTCCCCGCATAGGTTGAAACATCCAAATATTCAATATCTTGCAGAATAGTAATCGCAATATGATTATTTCCAAGATCCATGTAACTGCATTTAGAGCTACTGGTTGGGGACAAGTCACAAGTATGCCTGTAACTTCTCAAATCGAACAATGAACCATCAGTGATCACCAAATCCTGATTCGTAGAAAAATTCGCATCAACCAGAGGTGGAGCATCAATTTTACGGGCCGCTAAATTGCCATCATCATTCCCCGGAAAACACCCCATACCATCACACACAGAGAGGTTAGAATTGCTATACATATTCCAATCTGTATTTGTATAATCGAAACCGACCCGTAACGCATTCCATTTAATATTGGGATCCCAAGAATGATGAAGCTGAGTGGTATTTTCTTGTTTGTAAGCGTCAGACCATCCGTTGACTTGCACGGTAGAATTCGTGACATTCATCACGCTTGCGCCGTAATAACTGTAGTTGGTAGTTCCATTGGTTACCCAACTCTGGGCAGGCTCTGGAAACAAATCACAAATTTCAGGTCGGCTATTGTCTAAAATAGGGGGCGAAACCGACTGAGTATCACAAGCTAAGTCATCTACATTTAAGCCATACACATCAAGATGAACAGAGTTAACTCCTTTGAGGTCTGCATCGCTCGAATCAATCAAACTCCATTCGCCATTAACAACTTTGTAGTAGTAAAGTGTGCCGGTCTTGTTGCTTTGTGCCCCATCATCAGCTCGATATTCTAACCAAATAGTGTAATCTCTTCGGATTTGAATTGAGGGATCATAAATAACGCGATCAAACAAAGTAAACGCTTTATCTGACCATAAATTCAACGGTAATATTTCTAATTGGCCAACCCCTTTTCGTACCCCTACCACTTCATTTTTAGATGCATTATTGATATCAAAAGAAATAGCAAAATCGTTATCCGATCTCAATGAATAACATTCAGCCGCACTCAACGCATAGCTAAAAGAGCTATAAAAAGTAGTCAATAAAATCACCCACCACACACGAGGAAGATATTGCAACATTGGCTACTCCTTAATCCAAACATCTTGAACACGTTGTACTTGGAAATTTCCACTACCACATATTACCGTCGTTTCTATTCGATAGTAGGTCGTACTGTTGATCGACAACGTGCCTTCATTGGCGCAAGTTGATGTCCATTGGCAATTGGGAATACTTGCCATAACATCAGCCCCCGCAGATGAATTTGCATTCCATGTACTACATGCACTGGCAACATCGCTTGACGTATTAAGCGGATACATCGTCGTCAGCGCACGCTCATTGATAGAATGTGCGGCATACCATGCTTTATTACCAATCAACTCTCGAGAAATAGAATCTTGATTTGACCACTCCATTCGGGTTAATGCCGATGCAAGTAAGCCCATCACTATAATCACAAATATAGCAACAATATAAAGATTACCACTCTGTTTCTTTATCTTAGGGGACATTGAGCACCTGCACATCTTGTTCAAAATGGCTCTGTTCACCGTTTTGGGCAAATGTCAGAGAGATTCTAACGACTCCGCCTCGATGTAACGTTGGCGCTTCATAGCTCATCGTGCCACGACTAATACTGTCTCCAACCTGTACGTTATTGCGAGTAAGCGCATTGGTAGTGAGATTTAAACAGTATTCAACTGAATTTTGGTAAAGATAAGCACGGTCAGCAATAGAAGTACTCAGCAAAACATGATTGGCGGTTAAACTTAGCGTGGTATCAGAACCAGATAAGGAAAAGTAGATTGAATTATCAGTAAAATCTGACTGACGACTAGGGTTAATAATCAGGGACAAGCCATCATAACTACTGGGCGCATCACCAACGATAAACTGCAGTGTTTGCGACTGCTCATTGATGCCATAAAAGCCAGCATATTTAATGGGATAAAAAGAGACACACTGCCCATTGGAGTTATCTGTTACCGCGATACTATTTGGTACAGCATGGCGAATTTCTCTGGCTATTTTCTCTAAAACAAACTGGGCTTGAGTTTGAATACGCTGACGAGCCACTGTGTCGGTATATCCCTTTGCCCCCAACTCCAAAAAACCCGCAATGCCAAGAACAAGTATGGATCCTATGATTATCGTCATGATCATCTCGATCAGGGTAAATCCACGCCTACGCATCAATAATTCCCCCGAAAAGCGATAACGGAATATTGACCATATTGACCGGTATCGATACTCAAAGAGATCCGTTTAAGATCCGTAATCGCAGTCGTGGTTGAACCAGAACTATCAATGTAGCTCACCGCTATTTTTACCGTAAAGTGGGCATAGAGTTGGCTGTTCGATAGATCAAGTAACGTACTCAGTTGGCCTGAAACAGGGGTTGTGCCGCAATCACTGGCATTATCACTCCACCAGCAACCGATGTAATCATCCACATCATCATAGTCCGCGACAGTTTCACCGCTATCCGAGCCCAGATTAGCAGCAGTGGTACAGGTTGTAGCACTGCCTGTTAAATCATTTTCACCACAGCGATAATCACTGCCCGAATTGTCACTATTTTCATCAAAAGAACGTGCCAGAATACGGTTCATCAAACTCTGCTCTAAATTGGCAGCGCGTATTTGATAATGAGGAATAGCGGAACGTTGTACTTTAGGATAAAGAAAGCTAGTGAGAGTTAACATAGCAAAGCCAATCAGTACCATTGCAATAATGCTTTCTATCAAGGTAAAACCCAAAAGGCGCCGCATACTAGCACCCTCCTCGATGAACATACCCTTGTTCATTAATGCACACTTGAGTCGTATTACCATTGGATTGAATGGTGATTGTCACACCTGATGAGGCGCTACCCAGCGGATTACCTAACAGATCGAACGCGATAGTATTGAGTGCCGGAGAGGAATAAAAATTCACTCCCGATTCTTGCACACGATCGCTGCGTAATTCATCATTACTCGCACTGCATCCAGTTACCGAACCAACGCAATCACTGGTAATGGTTAATACGTAATGAGAGTTACTGACAGGATTGACCAAATTCGATTGCATACGACTTATCTGGACTTGGCGAATAACTGAGATGGCTTGCTCTTGAGCAGTATATGCGGAGAAGTTAGACGCCCCGATAAAGCGAGAGGCGGCCACAACAGACAAAATAGAAACCAGTACAATAACAATGATCAACTCGACAAGAGTAAACCCTTGAATGCATCTCCGCTCCTTTGAGCGGAGGTGAAAAGACTTCGGCTTTCTTGTTCCATATGCAAACCACATGGATGGCAATAACTTAATCTAGTTACAGTTAACTAAAGTAACGGTTGGTTCCGCGCTACTTGATGCTGCTGCTTGATAAGTCACATAACACGCGGTATTGGATGTTGATGAGCCATAACCAATTCCTTGAGCTGGAGAAGTAACAATAGTCCAATCAGAACTTAACCCTGATACTACAGCCCCTAACGCAGTAGACGTCGCGGCTGGGTAACCATAAACAGTATCAACATCAGTGCCATTTACTGTCACGGTTGCAGTTGCATCATTCTCGGTCCCATTAATCGAGGACTTACCGTAAACAATACCAGCTGCGCCTTTAATCGCACCTTTCAAGCCTTCTGCGGCTGCTGTTCGCGCATCATCTTGCAGATTTAAAAACTTAGGTGCTGCTGTTACCGCCAAAATGCCGAGGATAACAATGACGACCACCAATTCGATTAAAGTAAAACCACCTTGTCTTTTCATAACTTTCTCACTACATACCATTGATTAAAATTCGCCAACTACTGCAATGTGACCGTCACTTGTCCTGTTGCCAATTCGTACACGAATTGATGTGCAGTGCTGCCTTCTTGCTGAACGTATGTGCATGTATTCGCTGCATTGTCTGCTTGAGCTGAATACTGTACATCCGAGTCATTGCCTGCCGCTGTTGTTGTCCCAACCTTGGGTGGGTTCTGTAACAAATTTTCCATTAATAAAATACAAGCACTATCCGTTAAAGAGGTAGGATAACGATTACCTGAATTAACAGACAGCGGGTACCCATCTCGAAAACCGGTACTGTTTCCCGAGCTATCCTTTGCACGAGTTAGCCAGAAATCCACACCATCATAATTGACTGAGTTATACCCCTGACCACCAATAGTCACTTGAGGCCTAGCCTCAGCTTCCCACTGTGCTCTGGCTGAAAGAACCGCCGTAGCATATCCCCCAGCGACACCTTCAATGCTCGCTTTTTTAGCTTCATCGGTGACATCTAAAAATTTGGGTAAAGCGGCAACAGCAAGCAAGCCGATAACGACGATGACAACCACTAGCTCTATAAGTGAAAATCCTGTTTCTGACTCTTTTTTAGCCACCCCAAGACCCCTTATTGAAAATGCTTCCGCGCGACCATAACTGGGTGAAGACACACTGAGTACATCATTGTGTGGAATCAAAAAGAACCAAAAACCGCTTCCCGGACAGTATGACCTTTAATTCATATAAAGAAGTATAATGATAAATGCAATTATAGCCGTCAGAGCTACTCACACTTTCAACATTTGGTTCAATATTGAGAATCTTACGCTTGGGAAATACCGTGCTAAGCACTCGTTCACAATCTGCGTTTGAGCCTTTTTTAGGGTATACCCAACCGTCTTTTGATAACTCAATAATTTCCTTATCGATTTTAAGCGTAGAAGGTTGTTGGCGAAGTATCCAGATTTGTTTGATACGATTTGCACGATCCAACATATTTTTTGTTGCCAGTGTAAATACCGCGTGATCAGCCGCTTCCTCCACTTTAAGAAAGTGGTGAATAAATGCAGATACCAGTATCACGATCACAGCAGCCCAAAGCACAAAACGTAAGCGTGCCTCCATGTTAGCCCCCTTTGATCGCGTCCAACATGCCCCACATGGGTAAAAAGATCCCTAACGCCAACACCAATACCATACCTGCAACAATAACCAACAAAATAGGTTCGATACGAGCCGTTAAGGTTTTTAAATCGTAATCCACTTCACGATCATAAAAATCAGACACTTCCATTAATAATTCATCAATACGGCCCGTTTCTTCTCCCACTACAATCATTTGTAGAACGAGGGGAGTAAAAATTTTTGTATTACTTGCTGTCTGGGATACGCTACTGCCCGACTCGATTGCCGCCTTCATTTCCAATAGGCGATTTTCGAGGAACTTGTTTTGTAACGCTTCAGCAGAGAGGGCTAAAGATTGATTGAGTGGAACGCCTGCTTGAAGCATCAATGAAAAGGTCCGAGAAAAACGCGATAATTGCGCTCGATTGACAATACCGCCGACAATCGGAATACGTAGACGATACTTATCCCATGTTTCTCGCCCGGCATCAGTATTTACCCACGCTCGAAAAGCGAATATCAAACCCACTAACGTACCTAACATGAACATCCAGTAGTTAACAAAAAAGTCGGACATAGCGATTAATATGCGGGTTGGTAAAGGTAAATCGACGCCAAAACGCGAAAACATCTTGGTAAATTGAGGAATAACTTTGACGTTAAGAACAAACATAGCAATCATGATAAAACTGATCACAAACATCGGGTATCGCATTGCTGTTTTGATTCGCTTACGAGTTTCTACCTCTTGTTCATAGTAATGGGCTAACTGTAATAAAGCCTTGTCTAGCCGACCCGTATTTTCTCCAACATGAATCATTGAAATAAACAGTGAACTGAAAACGTGAGGATGCATCTGCATTGATGCAGAAAGACTACGACCATTCGTGAGTTCCCCCCCAACATCTTCCAATGCCTGTTTCAGTTGTTTATTGGAGCAATTCTGCGTCAGACCACGCATAGAACGTAAAAGAGGAACCCCCGCTTTAGTTAAGCTGTAAAGCTGCCGACAAAATATCACCAACACTTCTAGAGGAACGTTAGGTACCAATAAATCACGCCAATCACTGACGCCAAAAGACACTTTGGTGGCACTTTTTCCTTGGGTAATTGAGGTGGGAATAATCCCTCGATTCATCAGTCCATCAGCGGCTAATTCTTCAGTCGGAGCGTCAATACTGCCAGAAGTTTTACTGCCATCTAATTGTCGACCTTGGTATCGATAAGTTGGCATTGCGCCTCCCTATAAGTAGATAGGTTGCACCGAGCCCGATGCGTCCCCTTCTCCGAGCGCCATTACTTCGTCTAAACTCGTAACACCCTGTAAAGCAAGTTCTAATGCCGAAACCAGCAACGGTTTATAAGTCGTGGACTTTCTGGCTGATTTCCCAAACCCGACAGCGTCATTCGCACGTAAAGCGTCCATCATATGCTCTTCTAACTCCAGCATTTCAAACACCCCAACTCGCCCGCTGTAACCCGTCATATTACAGTTTTGGCAACCGCTACCTTGCATAAACTGAGCATCAACTTGATTGGGAAAGCGTTGTTCAAGCCACTGCTTTTGATAGTCATCTAAGACGATAGGTTTACCACAATCTGGGCAGACTTTACGTACCAACCGCTGAGCCACCACCGCACGCACGGCACTGGCCACCAAATAGCCGGGAGCCCCCATATCAATCATGCGTAACGCACTATCTACCGCATCATTGGTATGCAGGGTACTTAGAACTAAGTGCCCAGTTAAAGCGGCACGCAAACCTATTTCTACCGTTTCTTGATCGCGCATTTCCCCGATCAATATGATGTCTGGGTCTTGGCGCAAAAAAGTGCGGAGCAGGGTCGAAAAATCCAAGTTGATCTTAGGATTGACCTGGACTTGGTTAATACGAGAGATGCGGTATTCAACAGGATCTTCGGCAGTAATGATCTTCTTTCCTGCTTCATTTAATTCCGTTAATGCCCCGTAAAGCGTGGTCGTTTTCCCTGAACCTGTTGGTCCCGTTACTAAAATCATGCCATGTGGACGATGTAGTTGGCGCCTTAAACGTTCCAAAAGATCATCAGGAAGTCCCGATTCATCCAATGCTCGAACACCTGCCGTTTGGTTGAGCAAACGCATAACGACAGATTCACCATATTGCACAGGCATTGTGGACATACGAATATCAACGGACTGACCTTTTACATTGATGTGAAATCGACCATCTTGTGGCAGCCGTTTCTCTGAAATATCGAGGTTAGCCATCAACTTCAAACGTAAAACCAGAGCAGGAGTAATATTAGCTTCATTTAACAAGGTTTCATGCAGTATGCCATCAACACGCTGACGTAACCGTAGTACGTTTGCATCAGGTTCAATATGTATATCCGACGCACCAACTTGAATCGCATCTTCAAATAAAGAATTGATTAACTTAACGACGGTAACATCGTCGGAGTCGGCTAATGTATCCGCGGATAAATCAAACACATCGCCCACTTGGTGCTCAGCTTGTAATTGCTCGGCAAAGTTAGCAATATCTTTGGTGCGGCGATAATAGCGATCAAAACCAGAAACGAGTTGTTTTTCCGGAGCGATAACAAATTCAAAACTGTACTGTGGAAGTTGATTTAACAACGCTTCTTGAGCAAATAAATCGGCAGGATCGCTCATCGCTATACGTAACTGAGTTCCATTTTGTCCGATCACCAAAGCACGTAAACGGCGCGCATGAACTTCAGGTAATAACTGCACAGCATCAACATCAACATTGGCACTATTTAGATCGATTAAGGGAATATTCAATTGCTGAGAGAGGAAACTCAGCATTTGTTTCTCAGTTAAAAATCCGAGTTCAATTAGAGTATCACCCAGTTTGCGACCCGTATTTTTTTGCGCGACCAGTGCTTGTTCTATTTGATGTTCAGAGACAATTCCCTCTTCGACCAACAAATCCCCTAACCGCTTTCTCAGTTTAATTTGCATGAGATGCGCCTCCCTGACTTTGAGCTAATATATTCAACCTATCTTGAATAAAAGCCATAGAACGAGAGGAAACCCCCACTTTGCTTAAAGCTTGCTGATAAGACAGCTTGGCATCTTGTAGCTTTGCTGACCGCTCTTGCTGAATGGCTAACCCGAGCCACCAGCGTGCATTGTTAGGATCTTTAGCCACCAACATTTGATAACTTTCTAGCGCCATCGTATTCAACTGGTTTTTTTGTGCTAATGCTGCACGCAAAGAAAGATACTCAATCGACGCCCCCTCGCTCACTGGCGATAACGGCGTTAAAGCTGCTCGCATTTGTTTCTCTTTGATCAACATACGAGACAAGGCAATACGCAACCGTTCTCCGTCGTGATGCATTTCAATCCCGGTTTGCAGTAAATCAAATGCCCGGCGTACATCATTTTTTCCGTAATACAATGCCGCAAGTTTTTGCCGCAATAACTCATCTTTTGGAGTGTAACGTAACGCCTCGGCATATCCTGCAACGGCCCCATCAAAATCATTACTGTCCAGTGACTTTTGTGCTCTCGCTTCTGCAGCTTGAGCTAACTGCTCTGGCGTTAGCTCTACTTGTTCGATCGTCACTTGAGGAGATTGCTCTATGGTCGTTGTCTTAGTGATAACAGGCGTTGCATGTGTATCAGAAACTAACTTATGAGTCACAGGATCCGATGAGGGAGGTATTGTTAACTCTTCTGTCTCAGATGATGTTTGAGCAGCATGAGTATGCGGCGCGTAGACAGCTGTAGTGGTGACAACCGATTTCTGAGTTGGGCCTGGAGAAACGGTCGATTCTTGCTCTTTTTCCAAGACAGGAGATGATTGTGCATAACTCGCTGTCATGTCCTCGCGTGTACTCTTATTTTGCGCAGACACAGCCCAGCCCCCTAATGCTAAGCTAAGGCAGAATCCGGCCAATACCCATACCCAAGCAGGACGTGACTTTATTGGAGTCACCGTGACTTGCTCAATATCTTCAATGGCAGAGTCTTGTGCTTTCGCTAGCTGAGATAACGCTTGATTGATAGTACTCATTAATGACTCCATCCCCATAAAAACGGGGCTCTGAAACGCGGTTTACAAGTATCAAATGTGTCGTTAATAGCCAAAAACAGATGTTGATTAGAGACCACATTCTCCTGCGCATTAAAAGCCAGTAATAACGCTTTATGACAGATCTGGTTAATTAATCTTGGAATACCTTTACTGGCTCGCCATACCGCTTTTTTTTGCTGGAAGTTAAATAGAGATAGTTCTCCACCTGATTTCGTTAAACGGCTGTCGATATAAGCCACAGTTTCAGACACATCAAGTGCTCTAAGCTGGGCCGTAAAAGTAATGCGTTGACGGAACTGCCGCAGATTATGCTGCTCTAACCGCCGATCTAACTCAGGCTGCCCAAGCAAAACAATTTGTAGCAACTTAGTCTGCTCTGTTTCTAAGTTACCAAATAAGCGTAGCACCTCTAGCGCATCATCGGGTAGAGCTTGTGCTTCATCAACAATGGCAACCACTTGTTTTTGTTGTTGATGTAAATGTATGAGGCGCAGCTGAATGTCCGAAACTATCGATTCATCCGTAAAGCCATCTAACTGTAGCTCTGAACCAATAGCACGGCGTAACTCTGCACCCGATAAAGCAGGATTAGGTAAGTAAATCAGTTCAAAATCTTGAGATAAGTGCGTAAGCAGCATCCGGCATACCATGGTTTTGCCCGTGCCCACCTCACCTGTTACTTTGATCACCCCCTCGCCCATTTTTAAAGCTGAAGCGACAGTTTGTATTGCTTCATAATGAGGAGGGAGCCCTAAAAAAAGTTCAGTATTAGGGGTTAAATGGAATGGGTACTGATTAAAGTGAAAGTGATTTAAATACATAACACTTACTTCTCATCAGGAATCCATTGTTGAAGCATATCTCGTGAACGTTCTAGTTCTTTCTGCCAAGTATTCACTCCAACCACCGTTGGTTTCAGTAAAATAACCAATTCTGTTTTTTCCGTAACATTCGATTTGCTACGAAATAGGTGGCCTAGCCCTGGAATATCACCCAATAATGGCACTTTGGTGGTTTTATTGGTGGTATTTGTTTTCATGAGTCCACCAATAACAACCACATCTCCATCTTTGGCTCGAATCACTGAATCTGACTCACGAATAGAACTTTTTGCCAATGGTAATTCTATTTGTTGATCTTGGTAAGTGATGACTTTCGAATCTTCTTCTACATCAATAACGGCAGGATGAACATGCAGCATTACATTGCCTTTGTCATCAATTTGCGGAGTAACATCGAGAGAGATACCTGAGAAGAAAGGTGTCAGTTCAATATCAGGTGCAGCTTCAGAATCATCCCCATCACCAACTTCACTGGTAAGGTCAGTCACGTAATATTCATCTGTACCGACTTTTATCACTGCTTTCTGATTATTCGAAGCGGTAATCCTAGGGCTGGATAGCACATTAATATCCCCCTGAGTCGCCATAAAACTCAAGACACCAGAAAAACTGCCATCAGAAATAGATAGGCTAGTCGCCCCTCCGAGCAAATTACCAATGGTATCCATGCCAGGCAGAGAAGTATCGCCATCGACACCGTAAGTCACTTTACTGTTGCCAAAGGACAAATTAGACCAATTGATACCTTGTTGATAACTGTCATTGAGCGTGACTTCCAACACTTTTGCTTCCAAGATAACTTGGCGATGAAGGCGTTTTTCTGAAACCCCGAGAAAACGACGAATTTCACGAATCTGTTCAGGATAAGCTCTAACTGTAATGACACCGGCTTGCGGGGAAACCACGACACTCTGACCTCGACCAGAACCAATTAACTGAGTAATCGCTGTTTGTAATTGCCCCCAGAAATCGCTTTGGCTAGTCGTTTCTATTTCGGTGCCACCACTTAAAGAGGAGCTACTATTGCTGCCTGAATTGTCGGTATCGTTTCCTGAACTCAACAATGAACTTGTTGAACTGGATGACGAGCTTGATGAAGAATTTGAGCTAGAACTCGAACTCGATCCATTGGTTGTAATCGTCCCAGTATTTATGGCGGTTAAAGACCGTCCTGATCGCTTAAATTGTAAATAATCAACAGGTAAAGTGACTGTACGCAACCCCGCAGGATAGATCTGGATGACCTTGCCTACTTTATCGATTTCATAACCATAAAGATCACGCACCACATTAAGAACATCATCCAAAGTCACGTCCGATAGATTAACTGTGATTTTTCCAGAGACATCGGGGTGTATCGCCACACTGTAATCCGTGCCCTTCACCAGACTGGTAAAAAAAGCTTTGGCCTCAACACCATCCGTTTTAATACGAAATCTTTTGAGCTGTTTAGGTTCATCAACCTCGAGCTGAGATTGTCCAGGCATTAAATCTGCTTCAACAGAATCGGGTAAGGTAGCTAATCGCTGATCTTTACTATCCGCGACAGCTGTATTGAGAGCCTGCTTTATCTCTACCGGATCTCGATGTCCCATTGAGCATCCAAGTAAACTACAGACCATGGCTCCGATAATCAATTTACGCATGCGCTACCCATACCTTATTGCTTTATATCTTGAGAGTATAATTCAAGTGTCCATTGTTGCTTTCCCCGAGCGATAACAACTTTTGACGACTCGATTTGTCTCACTCGATAACCATCAATATCATCTCCAGATGACACAACTTCTCCGCCAATAACCGCAGAGCATTGTGTCGTACAAATAATACTATCCAGCTTGGGCAGTGGCTTTTTGACCACTTTTTGCTGCTGTTGTGGCTGCATCCATGCCAGTGGCTTGGTTGGATCAGATTCCGCCCATGCCTGAGTAACAAGTATTAAGAAAAAAATTCCGACCATACTGCTGAATTTAGCCACCGATAAACTCCTCTCGCGAACCTATCGTATATACCACGAGTATTAATCTAGCTTGAGGATAGTCTTCCACTGTATATTTCAAACTATGCCAGTAGTACTTAACGGGTAAGCTTTCCAGGGCAGATAAATAACTTTGGATAGCGAAGTATTGACCCGTTAGTTCAATTCTTACCGGATGAATGTAGTAACTGTTATCCGCTTTATTCGTTCCAACTGGCTTGGCAGGCAATGATGTTAGGCTCACTAAATTAAGTTTTTTGCCATTCGCTAAAACACTTTCTAACAGCTTTGCCATCTGTGACGGCGAAACCATGCCATCGATCACTTGAGAAATCGTCATTGATAATTGCTGACTTTGCTGCTGCAAACTATCAAATTGTTTATCAACTTCAATATCAGGATTAGCCGATAACTGTTTTTGCAGAAGATTTATCTCACTCATCAACCCTCGATTAACTTTAGTCGCCTCGGCTATTCTTTGCTCTATCAACTTGTTTTTTTGGAAAAGAGGATCAATGAGAACCGTTTGAATCAACAAGCAGATGACCACGAGACCACTGAGCACAATCAGCACTTTCTCTCGCATGGATCGATTAGCAAAATGGTCACAGAGAACTAGCCAGCGCTCTTTCATCATTTAGACTCCTGCTTATGCTTAGTTCTCAACTCAAACGTGACAATCCCTTTCTCATTACGTGCTATCTGCATTTTTTCAAACGCTCTACCCACCAAATGTAACTCTTGCTTAAACTCGGCAATCCAAGCGGGAACCGCCTCCGCATTACGAGCAAAACCCTTGATATTTAGTTGATTGTTATCTATTTCAATTTCCGATAACGAAATGTTTTTATTAGACAGTTTGGCCAAACCAGCCATAACACCGGAATAGCCTATTTGCTTAGATTTCTCAATCGTATCAACGGCACCAATTGACGCCTTTTTGGATTCAATCTCTTTCTTCAGCCGACTGATTGCCGCAAGCTTTTCAGGAGAAGGTTGATGGCTGACGGCTTCTTTCTTTAACGTATCCCTTTCACTTTTTAACTGGGTTTCAGTTTGCTGAGTAATTTTTAATTCCTTCTGCAGTGAAACACCATGGAAATACTCAAAAGCAAATATGCACAGGAATACAGAGGCAATAGCCGCCCACCCAATTCCCACATTAGCTAAGGTAAAATAGTTTTTTTCTGGCTTAAGATGATCTTGATAAAGGTTGATCGAATCAACAGAGAGCCGATCGACGGCCAAAGCCAGTACCTGCCCAGCCCACTCAGTTTCGGAATTTAATAACGACGACTTAACACTTAATCTCTCATTTAAAGCCTTAACCACTTCTTCGTTATCTTCTTCGTCACAACACACTTTAAGTAAATGAAGCGGCATTCCTTTCATTTGTGACGAAAGGTAGTCTACAGATCGTTGCAACTCTAAAGCTAAGCCATCCAATTGCAAAACAGATGCAGAGCGACCAGTAATAGGAGAGGTGATACCGCGCAAGGTACGCTGAAAAATACACTGCTGTTTAAAAAAGGCTTCAAGTTTGAAATCACCACCAGCACTCTTTTGCAGTAACAGGAAGTTAGCGGTTTCACCACCACTGAGCGCCCATACTTCTTGCTCTGGAATAATTCGTCCTAGCTCGCAATCAATAGTTTCTAACTGAGCACTAAGTTCCAGAACTAACTTTTTACTCATTACATAGGACTGAACTTTGCTTTTGTCTGGCAATTCATGAGCATCAGCAACAACCTCGGTCACTTTGTCGCGAATAAGATCTTTTAAAAGAAAGGGTAATGCGGAGGGCCATTCACTAGCGGGGATAGCTGGTTTATCAATTTGATAGCTCTGATACAAACGAGAATGAAGGATAACATCGACAGTTGCTCCTTTTACTCCTGCCGTCATCAGTGCATTAACTAAAGTAGGAGCAACTTCTTTTTCGTCTAGTGGGTAACGCTCTGGTAGAGAAACATTTGCATGACTGGAAAAATACAAAGCACTAGGCTGAACAACCGCATAAATGGGCGGTTTTTTTTCAGTCCGGAAAGAGAACTTAAATTTATTTTTCCAATCTTCAAATTTTATCATTACTTCGTTCGCCACCTATTCCTTCGCCCAGGTTTAACTAATGATTCCATTTTCCGTTTCTTCAGTTTGCCTGGAATCAGCGGACGTTCTTCGTCAAATAAACGTCCTTGAACACCATTTACCCCGAGCGTCTGTAACATTTTCCATTCTGATTCTTCTTCGACCCCAACCGCTATCACTTTCGTCTCACTTCCGCTACATACGCCAAGCATACTGCGAACGAATAGCTGATTTTCGTGACGTTGATCGATACGCTTAATCAAACTACGGTGCAACTTGATAAAGTCGACTTTGATATCTTTTAAGTAATGGGTACTCACAATTGTTCGGCCAGCCTGCCCTACCACTACTTTGTATCCGAGACCAGAAATCATGCGCAAGACAGGACGCATATAATCTAAATGCTGAACTAAGTGCCCTTCCGAAAACTCAAACGATAATCTACGTCGCATATCAAGAGGAAGTTGCATTAGTTCAAATTTAAACCACCGAACATAACGTCGATCAGCAAATGGAAGTACATGTAAATTTAAAGAATAGTGGTCTTTTGATGAGTTGTGTTGTAAAAATTCTAATATCCGAGAAAAAACTGACCGATCCATAAACGGTTCATATCCAACCATTTCTAATGCTGCACTGAAACGAGAAGCTTTGATCACTCCTTGCTGCGGATCGTCAATTCGAGAGAAAACTTCACGATGTTCCACATGTAGGTCCCCATTATCGGTCAGTACATAACAAGGTTGTTGATATAACAAGATATTATTGGGTTTCAATGCTTCATCAAATAAAGTGCGCCACCGCACACTGCCCCGCTCATCTTGCGGCTTAGACAATTTCTTAAATCGACTCCAAGAATTGATACCTTGTAATTGGGCATTTTTAAGTGCCGTTTCCACTTCATTAATGATTCTGCCACGACGCTCACCTTCGGTATACATAGTGACGCCAATATGAAACCAATTATCTTTATCGAGTGGAGAAGGCGGTGTAATACGCTCAACCAATTTGAGACATTGCGATGCGGCATATGCCACATCCTTGGATGCCTGGTGGGGAAGAAAAACAGCAAAAATAGACTCGTAATAACGGGACAGTATGACATCAGGATAGCGCGATAATACATTTGATAAACATTGCCCAACATCAACGATTAAGTTATTCACACTTTGTTTGTCATTTTCTTCTTTCGCGGCTTCAATTTCATCGATGCGCAACATTATCACGCCACCGTGAGCACCACTTTCCTGCAACGTAGCTTCCAGCTTATTATCAAATAAAACCCGATTCGCTGCTCCTGTTAGCTGATCCAGAAAAGTCTGACTGCGAATAAAGGTATCGAAACGACTACGCTCTTGGCGAGCATCTTGTAGTTCTTCAATCAACAAATCGAGAGCTTCACTTGCCGTATATGGCCATTCGCGCTCATCACCTTTGGCAAATCGTTCAACCTGACCCGCGAGGATCATCCGACCGCGCTCTTCTAATAACTCCGACCCCATAAGCTGTTCTTTGAGCCATTTCACCCCTTGCACTAAGCAAAATACAATAAATGCAACAGCAAGAGTGATCGACCACATCGCCCCCATGGAATAACTGTACCCATTATAGGGAGGCACCACTTTGAACTTAACGTGATATCCATTGTGCCGTTTTAGTGGCAACGTTTGCTGATACAAACGTTCAGGTGACACTTTATTAGAGGTATCTTTAAAGCGATAAATCACTCCCGCTTTTGACGAAAGCTCCATTTCAACGATATTACTAGCTTGCAGCATTTGTGGCATCCAACGCTGCATCGAATAGACTTCATCAGGATCATCCATCTCCTTATCAAGGACATCGACCATGCCTTCTAGATAATGATTAAGATACTCTTGGCCTAACCGCTGGAAAGAATACGTCCCACCAACAAATAAGATAAACATGGCACTGATCACGATGATTGTGACAAACGCAACGAGACGTGTACTCAACTTGAGCGTTGGGGTATACCTCATGAAAATGGAATTCCTTTTCTGTACATTTGTGAAGAGGTGAACTGAGTCTGCTGAAGAAAGAATGAGGTAAGTATATAAAAAAACCGCTATTTTAGCGGCTTTTTTATAATTTTAAGTCTTCACCCCGTGACAAATGATGAAAAACTCACCAATTTATATACTCGAGCAACCTCAAGATGCTGTTTTTGCGAGAATGCATTAATCAATAATCGCTTTAAATGAACAAGATTGAAGAAAAAGCAAATGCTCTCTTAATAAAGGATCATGCGCATAAATATATAAGCCATTGATCGCTCTAGTCATCAGCACATTAATACTGTTTAACATGATTTGTCGTTTAATCTGCTCAGCATTATCACGTTGACCTAATCCATTAAACGCAGCTTTATCTTCATACTTCAAAGGATCAATCAACAGGCGTTGCGCGATCGGATCCCATGTAACAGAAGGCCCTAAGATGAGCCCAACATAATTGAGATCAAACCCTTGAATTGTATAGACTGAGCCGACTTCTTCAATCGTATCTGGACGCTCTGCCCACGGATCTTTTGCTTGAGGCTTTGCTCGATCCCAACGTAATTTAAAGCGCCCTTCCTCTATAAAATAATCGTTACCATCTAGTCGATAAGGGTAATCATAGGTCGCCAACATCCTAGACAAACCATCATGTTGATTATGATTCTTAACTTGCTCATACATTTCTTGAGCGTCAGAGAAGATTTTGAGTGTAAAACCACCGTCCTGAACATTGGGTAACGGTAAAACGTTCCTTTGGCAAAATTGTTCAATCCACGTTTGATGAACCATCGACGTATTCATGCGAAACTGTTTTGTTAATCGATAAGTATCAAATGAATCATTGCCAACAACCTTCTCTAATACATTAATATCCCACCAACTCTTTGCTTTTAGAGCCTGCTTCTCATCAAAGATAACCACAACCAAACGAGCAAGATTTAAAATCTCTTCCAAATGGTTATCCTGAGCAAAATGGTTATAGCGATCAGGACTTGTCAGCAATAAATGAGCTTCATCCACCAGCACAATATCCGCTTTTTGTCCTGTTTTGTGCATGCGATTAATGAATGTCGTTGGCCGTTCATAATCTTTCTTTTTTAACAGAGCAACAGACTCAGTAGCATTTCTATACGCTTTAAGCATTTCAGGATGGTTCACCAAAAGATAATTATCAAAACCAAACAAAGGATGTTGCTTGTTTTGACGAGCATAGGTTTGTAAATCTAAAAATAACCTATTAAGAAATACACTTTTCCCCGTGCCTGCATCGCCGTGAATAATAAAAC
>NZ_WEKT01000060.1:0-28759 GCF_009874545.1 Vibrio eleionomae
GTATATTAAACTGTTAATATCTGTTCATATATACAATGACTTTATAAGATTAAGTTACCGTACTTTATACTTAATCTAAATTCTCTGGCAGCAGGGATGACAATAATGAACAGTACACTTTTCAATGGCATAAAGCCAAGTAGTGTAATAGTGATATTTACTGACTTGATTGCTATATTTTGCACGTACTTTCTATGTAACTATCTATTAAGTCATTATTTATCACCGTACGCTGATATTGATCAAAAAAATCAATGGTTGCAAACGATAGTTTTCGCAATAACCATTTCCATCTTTATTCTTTCTGTTGGACTTTACAATGTAAAGTTGAGAGAAACGTTCACTGGAATTGTGATTCGTATCTTTGCCTGCGTTATTTTTTCCTATTTAATTGACAAATTAGTATATTGGGTTATCAACGCAAACCAGCCCCATTTATATGCCGAATATTTTTCAGCTATCGCCTTTATTGCTTTGGTTTTTACCCGTTACTTACTGAGCAAAACCTCTTATCAAAAATTAGGCGAAAAAAACGTTTTGGTATTGGGGGCGGGTGAGAGAGCCAAAATTATTGAGCAATACATGCGCCGCAAAACCGATCGTATCGGGCTGAACTTTGTCGGCTTTGTCGAGATGCTTGGAGACTCTCCAGATGGCATCAAATTTGAAAAAAAATTAGACCTCGATGAACCACTAGAAACATTCGCTATAAAAAATCACATTCGCGAGATAGTCGTCGCCTGTGATGAGCGCCGTAATGTTCTTCCCAATGAAAGCCTTGCCGCTTGCAAGCGTCTTGGAATCACAATTACCAACATTGTCGATTTTTTCGAGCATGAAACGGGTCAAGTGGCGGTCACACAAGTTTATCCTTCATGGATAATTTATGGACCAAGTCACTACTACAGTCATTTGCATAAGGCCTTAGACTGGACATTTAATACACTAATATCATTAGCAATTTTTAGCATTGTGTGGCCTTTCATGCTCGTTGCTATCATTGCCATCAAGTTGGAAGACGGTCTTACCGCTCCAGTTTTATACTCCCAGATTCGCGTTGGGCTGGATGGTAAACTTTTCTCCATTTATAAATTTCGTAGCATGAGTATCGACGCTGAAAAAGACGGCGCTAAATGGGCTCAAACTCAAGATCCGCGCGTCACAAAAGTGGGACACGTGTTACGCAAATATCGCATTGATGAGCTTCCTCAGTTATTTAACGTGATTCGTGGTGATATGGGATTTGTTGGACCTCGACCTGAACGCCCACAATTTACTAAGGAATTTGAATTAGATATCCCCTATTACAACCAACGATATAGTGTCCGACCCGGCCTAACTGGGTGGGCTCAACTCAAATATCCTTATGGTAGTAGCAAGCAAGACGCCATTGAGAAGCTAAAATACGATTTGTATTACATCAAATATCGCGGATTCTTGTTCGATTTACTGATCTTACTAAGAACAACTGAAGTGATTCTATTTGGCAAAGGACGCTAAATCATCATTTCAACGATCACAATATCGATAATGTTTAAGATGTTCAGAATCTTTCAAGGAGTGAGGGCTTATGATTCAAACACGCAGTAATGCAATGACCGTGGATGTAGAAGACTACTTTCAAGTTGCAGCGTTTGAAAACCAAGTCAAATTTTCAGATTGGGGTAAAAAGTACGAAGTAAGAGTTGAACAGAATACGGACCGATTGTTAGCCCTGTTTGACGAGCACCAAACTAAAGCCACATTTTTTATGTTGGGTTGGGTTGCAGAACATTGCCCCCAACTAGTGAAACGTATTGTTGAGCAAGGCCATGAATTAGCCAGCCATGGCTATGCTCATCAACGGGCGAATACCCAATCACCAGAAATATTTCGTGAAGATGTTTATCGCGCTAAATCGTTTTTAGAAGATACGACGGGGATTGCAGTACATGGCTATAGAGCCCCAAGTTTCTCGGTTAACCCCGATAACGAGTGGGTATTTGAAATCTTAGCAGACGTAGGTTTTACTTTCAGTAGTAGTACCTATCCTGTTAAGCGCGATCTCTATGGTGCTCCGGATTGGCCGCGTTTAAAATATCGTCGCCCAGAAGGTATTGTAGAAATACCACTACCCACTAATACCAGTACCGGGTTTAAGCTGCCAATCGGTGGAGGCGGTTTTTTTCGCCTATACCCTTACAAAATGAGCCAATGGTTAATCAGTCAGTTTATGGAACAGACCAACCAACCATTTTGCTTTTATTTCCACCCATGGGAGATTGATGATAAGCAACCCCGCATGGCTGGTATCCCCCTTAAATCTCGCTTTCGCCATTATTTAAATCTGAATCGAATGGAGAGCAGACTCGAACAACTTCTCACTGACTTTAAGTGGGACACAGTCAGTCATGCTTACCAACTCAACGGCTAATATGATGAATCAAACAGTTACTATTCAACCTCTTACAGCAGCAGAGTATGAACGTTGGGACCAATATGTGGATAATCATCAAGATGGAAGCTTCTTTCATCTCTCGGGTTGGATCAGGGTTATTACCCAAGTTTTCCGCCACAAATCCCGCTATTTAATGGCAACACGGAACAGTGAAATTGTTGGTGTATTGCCGCTTGTCGAACAGAAAAGTTTTCTTTTTGGTCACGCGCTAATCTCAACACCATTTTGTGTATACGGCGGAGTTTTAGCTGATAACGATGATATTCGCCACCAGCTCGAAGCAAGTGCTTATGAATTAGGCTGCCAACTAAACGTAGATTATGTAGAACTGAGAGATCGTTATCTTCGGGAATCTAAATCGCCGTGGCAGGTCCATTGTCATCACTCAACCTTTTCTTGTGAGATAGAGGATACTCCCGAGCAAATACTAACTTCGATAAAACGCAAACAGAGAGCGGTTGTACGTCATTCACTAAAAAATGAGCTGAGCTGGGATAACCATGATGATCCCGATCTTTGTTACGACGTCTACGCCGAAAGCGTGCGTAATTTGGGAACACCAGTGTTTAATAAAAAGCTTTTTAGCACGCTAAAAGAGACATTTGGCGACCGATGTAAGACCCTGATTATCCGTGACAAAGATAATAACCCAGTATCTAGCGTATTAAGTTTTTACTATAAAGATGGTGTGTTGCCTTATTACGGCGGCGGCAAGTTTGAAGCACGAGCACTGAAAAGCTATGACTACATGTATTACCAATTAATGTGTCTTGCCCAAGAAAAAGGTAAAACCCACTTTGATTTTGGGCGCAGTAAAAATGACTCCGGCTCATACAATTATAAGAAAAACTGGGGGATGCAGGAGGAAGAGCTGCATTACAAAATTGCTCTAGTGAAAAGTGAATCTATGCCTAACCTATCGCCGAATAACCCCAAATATAAGCTGTTTATCGACTTATGGAAGCGAATGCCATTGAGTATTAGTCGGGCTATTGGTCCTAATCTGTCTAAGTATCTGGGGTAACGGTCATGAAAGAAAAACTGTTGTATCTATGTCATCGCATTCCGTTCCCCGCTAACAAAGGGGATAAGATCACGACTTGCAACACCTTGAAGTTTCTCAGTGAACACTTTGATATTTACTTAGGTTGCTTTATTGATGACCCCTTTGATCACCAATACATCAAAGATGTGCAGCGTTATTGTAAAGAGTCGGTTTTTATTAACTTGAATAGCCAACTTGCCAAAGTACGTGGCCTGCAAGCCTTCATAACCGGTAAGCCCATCACTTTGCCTTACTACTACCACCCTAAAATGCAGCAATGGGTAACAAAGGTCTTAAATACACAAGATATCCATAAGGCATTTATTTACTCCGGCTGTATGGCGCAATATGTATTGGGGACATCAACACCTCCGTTACATAAAGTGATTCAGTTTGCGGATATTGACTCTGACAAGTGGCGCCAATACGCGGAAAAAACGCACGGCATTATGCGTTGGGTGTATCAAAGAGAACATCGCACACTAGAGAAATACGAAAAATATGTCGCGAATCAATTTGCCGTAAGTTGTTTTATTTCTGATAACGAAACGAACCTGTTTCGCGACATGATAGGCGATAAAAATGCCGCAGAGAGCCGGATTCAAACTCTGAGTAATGGTATCGACTGTGAATTTTTCTCTCCCAGCGCAAAACAGGCACTTAGTGAAGACTATCCACTCAGCGAACAGAACTACATTGTGTTTACGGGAGCCATGAATTATTGGGCCAATGCAGATGCTGTCGCATGGTTTGTACGCACTATCTGGCCCGAGGTTCAACAAGCGATCCCCGACAGTAAATTTTACATTGTTGGCTCATCGCCAACCAAAGAAGTTCTTGAATTACAGAATGTTCCTGGCGTCGTCGTCACCGGACGAGTAGAAGACGTACGCCCTTATTTATTGCATGCCAAAGCCTCTGTCGCACCAATGCAGATCGCTCGGGGTATTCAAAATAAAATTTTGGAAGCCATGGCTATGGAAAAGCCCGTGCTTACCACCGAGCTGGGGATTGAAGGGATTGAAAACTATCCTAAAGATGATGTGTATATTGCTGATTCTCCAAACGATATGACACATTGGGTGATCGAAAAGCTCTCTTTGGGACTTCATGCAGCGGTACCATCACGATCTTGGTTAGAAGCAACTTACAGTTGGCCAGCCAAATTGTCACCGCTTTTAAGTTACTTAGGCTCGAATGATGTTAAATAAGTGGGTATTACGCCTCAGTATTCCGCTCATCGTCTGGTTCGCCATCTATTACCAGTCACTGGGTAATATGATCAATGTGTGGAACAATTCCAACACCTATGAGCATTGTTATCTCATTATTCCTATTTGCTTATGGTTACTCTGGCAAAAGAAAGAGTATTTGGCCACTATTCCTTTATCAGCGGTGAAACTTCCCGCAGTTTTACTTATCTTCCCCTGCATACTTTGGGTTGTGGGCCAAGCAGCCAGCATTGCCTTCTTTGAGCATTTAGCAGCTGTCGTCTCTTTACAGCTGATCATTTGGGCGTTAATTGGCCACCAACAAGCAAAGAATAACCGGTTCATCATATGTTATTTAATTTTTCTCGTACCATTTGGTGAAGAACTGATTCCTTTCCTGCAACAGATTACTGCCGATATTTCTATTGTGCTGTTACGCCTCTTTGGTGTTCCGGTATTTAGGGAAGGACTATATATTTCAGTACCCCGAGGTCAATTCGAAGTGGCAGAAGCCTGTTCGGGGATCCGATTTCTTATTGCTAGTTTGGCGCTCGGTACACTGTTTGCGCATGTGTTCTTCCAAAAGCATTGGAAATTTTGGCTATTTATTGTGTTCTCGTTCGTATTTCCAATCATTGCCAATGGGTTGCGTGTCTTTGGCATTATCATGATTGGTAATTTTATCGACATGAAATACGCATCAGGCGTTGATCATTTAGTTTACGGTTGGTTCTTCTTTAGTTTGGTGACTATCTGCTCATTTTTTATTGCGTACTGGTTGTGCGACGACATCATCACAACGAACAACAACACCATCCATATGGAGCAAAAATCTAATACAGCCGTCTCTCTTTCCAGTGTGAACTCTATTATCGTTGCGATTGCTATTGTCTCATTCTCTTGGTCATACCTGATTTCGCAGCCCCTATCCGACACTACTGACAAGACTCCTATACCTGTACCGGACCATTATCAAACAATTACAGACTCAAACTGGACCATTCATTTCCCGCAGGCAAATCAAGCCCTACGTGCCAGAGCCAAAGATGGTACTAGCGAATACTACGTCGCTCAATATTTCCAACATTCCTCTGATGCCGAAATTATTAGTAGTCGCAATAAATTTTATAGTGAAGACAATTGGACCTTAAGTCATAAACGCACGATTCAACTGAATGACCACCAAGCCAATGAGATACAGTTGGTTAATCACCGCGGGACCTACTTCACTATCATTTATTGGTATCGGGTCAATAACCACTACGAAATTAACCCAATAAAAATTAAGTTGTTAGAACTGTACTACCGATTGAGTCGTCAACCTATCGTCTCTCAGTTGACCGCATTCTCTAGTACTAACCTCGACAGTAACAGCCTAATTCAAGCAATATCTCAACTCAGTTCCCCCCAACATTTAGCCTCGCAGCAATAAGGAGTCAAACCCATGAATGATTCTTTGACTCACACAATTCGCCGGCTGTTCTCATTGTACGAGGTACCTCATGGTCATCATCAAACCATTGCGCCACTGGAAGGTATTCGTGCCATCGCCGCCTTTATGGTATTTGTTGTTCACTATTGCGCCCAATTTACGCCATGGATCATTGAAGAGTCCACAACATCGGCATTAATTTCACATTATCGCCATATAGGCAGCAAAGGGGTCGAACTCTTTTTTATTATTAGTGGTTTTTTAATTTATGGCATGCTGATCAGTAAAGCTCGCCCTTTCACACCTTACATCAAAAGAAGAATCCAGCGCCTCTATCCTACATTTCTCGTCGTGTTGTTCCTCTATATCGGTCTTTCTTTTGCCTTTCCACATGAAAGCAAACTCCCAGCAGATTTGCTGCAGGGGATTATCTATGTGTTGGCCAATATTTTCATGCTTCCCGGTATGTTTCCAATCGAAGCGATAGTCACCGTGAGTTGGAGTTTAAGCTATGAGCTGTTCTTCTACCTTTTTATTCCCGTCATGATTGGTGTGTTACAGCTAAGGCAATGGTCACGGCTCCATCGTATATCCTTTCTATTAAGCGCCGCATGTTGTGGCTACCTACTTACATTATTAGGCTTTGATTCTCATAGTGAAATGTTGCTCTTTATCGCAGGCATGCTGACCTATGAAATATATCAATCAGGGAAAAATCATCACAGGATAACCAGTTCATGGTTCTTCCCAGTGACGATTGCGCTTCTAGTGCTATTTAAATTAATGAACGTATCGAAGTACTTTGATTTATTACTGCTTTTTGTCGGATTTTCATTGGCGTGTTTGTCATGTTTTGATACCCGGACTGTGTTATCAAAGTTGTGCTCTTCACCGCTGTTACGGTGTTATGGAAACATGAGCTATTCCTATTATTTAATTCATGGTTTAACACTAAAATTTTTCTTTTTTATTTTAGCGATGGTTATTCCTGCTCATCATCAATGGGATGTGGAAATTTATCTATTCGTTGTGCCTGTGTTTTTTCTGACTTGGATAAGCTCTACCCTCCTATTTATTGGGGTAGAAAAGCCACTGTCTTTAGCAAAAACACATAAGCCAACACCAGTCAAAATGGAGTATTAGACATGTGCGGGATTTCAGGGATCTTTAACCTTCACACTGCTCACCCGATTGATACTGAGCTGCTGCAAACCATTAACCGCTTACAGAGCCATCGGGGACCCGATGATGAAGGCTATTTTTTTGATCAGAATATCGGCTTAGCGCATCGGCGCCTCTCTATTATCGACTTATCCGGCGGTCACCAACCGGTCTTCAATGAAACTAAATCGGTATGCGTGGTTTTCAATGGTGAAATCTATAACTTCCAACCCTTAGTGACTGAGTTAGCCAACTGTGGCCACACCTTTTCTACCTTATCAGACACGGAAGTCATCGTGCACGCTTGGGAACAGTGGGGGGTTGAATGCTTACAGCGTTTTCAAGGCATGTTTTGTTTTGCCTTGTGGGATCAAAACACTCAACAGTTGTTTATTGCTCGTGATCGCTTAGGGAAAAAGCCGCTGTATTATTCTAAAACTCAGCGGGGGCAAATTGTCTTTGGCTCAGAGCTAAAAGTGTTACTCGGCCATCCTGACGTCGATAAAACCCTTCGTGATGAAATGGCAGAAGAGTTCTTGATGTTCGGGTATGTACCAGACCCTTACACAGCTTACCAACACATCTTTAAACTCGAACCGGCCCACTACCTTCTATTATCGCCTAATGCCAAAGTAACACCTCAAGCATACTGGGATTTACCTGCACCGCAGCACATCCAATCTTGGGATGAAACACAGCAAGCGATGATCGATCACTTAAAAGCGGCGGTTAATATTCGTATGTTAGCGGACGTACCTCTCGGTGCGTTTCTATCTGGAGGCGTCGATTCAAGCGCCGTTGTTGCCATGATGGCACATTATCAGGACGATCCGATTAACACGTGTGCAATTGGCTTTAATGAGAGTGATTTTGATGAGAGCGACTATGCAGATCAAATTGCCCAACGTTATCATACCAATCATACACTTAAGGTCATTTCGGCCGATGAGTATGATTTGATTGATAAACTTACAGATGTATACGATGAACCTTTCGCTGATAGCTCAGCGCTTCCTACCTATCGCGTCTGTGAATTAGCGCGTCAATCGGTCAAAGTTGCTTTAACGGGTGATGGCGGTGATGAGGTTTTTGCTGGTTATCGACGTTACCGTTTGCAAATGGCCGAACAGCAATTACGGGGAACATTACCTTATTCAGTACGCAAACCCATTTTTGGCATATTAGGGAAAGTTTACCCTAAAGCCGATTGGGCCCCACAATTCCTGCGAGCAAAAACGACTTTCCAGTCTTTAGCGATGGACCCGATTGAAGCGTATGGAAATACCATGTCCCGTTTACGTGCTGACCAGCGTCAGGCGTTATTTACACCGCAATATCAAAAACGGCTTAATGGTTATTCCGGACTAGAAGTTATCAAACATCACGCTAAGAACGCACCAACGGAAGACCCACTCAAACGTATTCAATATCTGGATATTAAAACTTGGCTGGCTGGCGACATTCTTACCAAAATAGACCGAGCTAGCATGGTTCATTCTCTCGAAACTCGAGCCCCTCTACTGGATCACAAGCTGATTGAATGGGCCTATTCTATTGATAATCAATCTAATATTCATGGTAATCAGGGCAAATATGCATTTAAGAAAGCACTTGAACCTTATGTAGACAGCAACATTTTATATCGCCCTAAAATGGGCTTTAGTATTCCGATTGCGCAGTGGTTTCGAGGTCCATTAAAAGAGAAATTGGCACATACCGTATTATCTGAACGTATGTTTGACTGTGGATATTTTCGCCCTGAGGCCTTGAAGCAACTTGTTCATCAGCATACGAGTGGGCGTAGTGATCATAGTGATGCACTTTGGTGTTTACTCATGTTCGGTCAATTCCTTAATCGCCAGGCATAACTATGAAAATCGTTACAATCACGACATTATTTCCCTTTGCCAACAATCCTAAAAATGGCATTTTTATCGAAACTCGATTGCGGCAATTACAACAATACTTCCCCGATGTGGAAGCCAAAGTGATTGCGCCAGTTCCTTACTTTCCGTTTAAAAATTCCTATTTCGGCACTTACGCTGAATTTGCTAAAGCGCCCTATCATGAAAAACGCTTTGGCTTAGACGTCTATCACCCACGTTATCTCGTCATACCTAAAATAGGAATGACACTGACACCACATACGTTAGCGTACTCTATTGCTCGCCAAGCGAAACAACTCATCGATAGTGGTTACGATTTTGATCTAATAGACGGTCACTATTTTTATCCCGACGGCGTTGCTATTGAACAGGTCGCCCAAAAACTCAACAAACCATTTACCGTCACAGCAAGGGGAACCGACATCAATTTGATCCCGCAATTTGCTAAACCAAAGCAGCAAATTCAGCAGGTATTACAGCGCGCTGACCATACAATGGCAGTGTGTGAAGCACTCCGCCAAAGTATGATCGAACTAGGCGCTGACCCAGAGAATGTCAGCACACTGCGCAATGGTGTTGATCTCAACCTATTTGCTTACCAAGACAAACCATCACAACCACAATTACGCGCCCGATTATCACTGCCCCAACAAGGATCGATTGTCATGTCGACAGGTCATCTCATTGAGCGCAAAGGGCACCATCTGGTTATTGAGGCCATTCAAGCGTTACCTGATATTACCTTACTCATTGCTGGCAGCGGCCCTGATGAGAAGAAACTGCATAAGTTAGTGCAAGAACTTGATTTGGCATCACGCGTTCTATTTCTCGGCAGTTTAAGCCAACAAGAATTGGCCCAATATTACGCGGCTGCCGATATTTCTGTATTAGCGTCAAGCCGAGAAGGCTGGGCCAATGTGCTACTCGAATCGATGGCGTGTGGCACGCCGGTAGTGGCGACCAATATTTGGGGCACTCCAGAAGTGGTCAAAAATCATCAAGCTGGCGTCTTGGTCGAACGTAATGTGAGCGACATTCAACGAGGTATAAGTCACCTACTGACTCATCTACCGAAACGATTCGATACTCGACAATATGCGGAGCAGTTTACGTGGCAATCGACGTCAGAAGCTCAATACAGCATTTTTAATGCCATTCTTAACCATCAGTATGATTCAGAAACTATTGCCGAGATTATCCAATGAAAATTCTCTATCACCATCGCATTGCATCAAAAGACGGTCAATATGTTCACGTCGAAGAGATCATTAATGCGTTAAAACGGCAAGGACACGACGTAATTCTTGTCGCACCAGATGTCGCACAACATTCGGATTTCGGCAGTGACGGCGGGTGGATGTCTACTCTTCGCTCAGCCTTACCTCAATTCATTGCGGAATTATTGGAATTTGGCTATGCATTTTTGGCCTTTTTTAAGCTTTGTATAGCGATAAAAAAACATCGTCCTGATGCGATGTATGAACGCTATAATTTATTCTTGCCCGCCGGAATATGGGCAAAATCTCTTTTCCGTTTACCCTTCGTTTTAGAGGTGAACTCGCCTCTTTATAAAGAACGCAAAAAATATGGAGGCTTAGCACTCGGTTGGTTAGCTAAGTGGAGTGAACACTACACATGGCGACATGCCGACCACGTTTTGCCGGTCACACAGGTGTTAGCCAATTATATTAAGCAAGCAGGTGTTCCCGATGAACGCATTACAGTGATCCCCAATGGAATTGATCCATCTCGATTTGGTACCAGCGTCCAACAACCTAGAGAACAGCGTTTTTTGGATAAAACGGTGGTTGGCTTTGTCGGATTTTGTCGTGAATGGCATCATTTGGATAAAGTACTCGATTTAATTGCAGCACAACACAACCCAAATTTAATGCTGCTGATCATTGGCGATGGCCCTGTTATTAATGATCTAAAATCTCAAGCGTTAAAACTTGGCATGGCAGAAAACTTTTACAGTACCGGATTGGTCGAACGTGACCAAATGCCATATTGGCTCGCGCAAATAGATATTGCGCTACAACCAGCCGTGACGCCATGGGCCTCCCCTCTAAAACTATTAGAATATATGGCGAGTGGTAAAGCCATCATTGCCCCTAACACCCCCAATATCGGTGAACTTTTAGAAGATGGGCAGAACGGTTTGTTGTTTGACGAAAAGACGCAGAATATAACGTTGTTACAGTGTGTAGAACGCCTAATTCAAGATCCTGAACTAACAGAGCGCTTGGGTAAGGCAGCACGAAAAACCGTTGTTCAACGGGAACTTACTTGGGATTCGAACACAACGACCATCACTCATTTACTCTCAGCCCAAGGAGCGCGCTCGTCCTATGTTCAGTAAAATCGCTACCCGTTTAGTTCAGACAGCGCAAAGTGAAATACAACTACTCAAATACCATCGTCAACCCACGATCAATGTCCGTTATTTTAGTGATGTCGTGAATTGGGGCGATTTACTTAACGTAGATATCATTCAATATGTTTCGCAAAAGAAAGTCGTGAATTGCCCACTGGGTCATCGTCGGCACCTTCTTGGAATCGGTAGCGTTTTAGCGGCATCGAATCACAACAGTGTCGTGTGGGGATCTGGATTTATCTCAGAGCAACAAAGAATCACAGAAGCACCACGAAAAATTTGTTCAGTACGCGGCCCGTTAACAAGAGATCTTTTACTCAAACAAGACTTGAAATGCCCAGAAATTTTTGGTGATCCTGCGTTACTTCTACCAGAAATATATCCCCTCGTAGCGCCTGTAGAAAAGCCATATCAATTGGGTATCATTCCGCACTATGAACATCAAGATCACCCGTGGATCCAGAAAATGCACCAAGATAGTCGTGTCTGTATTATCGATATCAGACAGAAAGATTCCGTACATTTTCTACAGCAATTACTCAATTGTGAATGTATCGCTTCATCTTCACTGCATGGCATCATTGCCTCTGACGCCTACCAAGTACCCAACTGCCGCCTAGTATTCAAAGAGATGCGCTCATTTAAATTTGAAGATTATTATAAAGGTGTTGGAATTGATTCATTCACATCAATAGATATGAAGCAAAGTGAGTCATTATCAATAGAAAACGTGATTGACTCATGCTCTATCAAGCCAATTCAGTTTGATGCTCAAGCACTTAAACAAGCATTCCCATATCAATTGTTTCATGCTTGATGACTATACCCAAATAACTTAACGCTTAAACAAGTCGTACACTAACTTCTAGAACGTTCTTGTCTGATCGACCACGCAGCAAGAAGATCAAAGATAACATTTGAGCTTAACCAGCGGATATGAAGCCGGTCGATTTGTGCTGCATATTCCGGCATTGCTTTTAAACCATAGCGCTTGAGTTGCGGCACAATATTACTCTGCTGCATATGACGTTTTGAATAACGCACCCGACGCCGTAGATAAAGTTTTATATCCTTTAGGCTGGTTGGGTTTAATGGTTCATAGTTAAATATGGCATTAGTGCATACACCAATGTTGTCGATAGGGGTATCTATTCCGCTACAAAGATTCGTCGCAGATAGAAAACCAAGCATACTATCATCGCCTATCAAACCAGTGGGCAAATAGACTTTTTGCGCAATAATATTTTTCAAGAATTCAGGGGCTAATAGATAAAGATTACCCGTAAATTGGTGTTCTTTGAGTAAGGCAGCTCGCCACGATTTTGCACTTCGTCCTTTCAAACAAGGAAAGCTGGAAACCGCATGGTAATGTTGATTTAACTGAAAGTAATCAACAATATTGGCAACTGCGTTTTGTTCAAACGTTAAATCACCATCAGCAAACACCGCGATGGAATAACCATCATAGTATTGGTGAACAAAAGTATTCCAAGCATTAGATTTATCACCCAGTTGTATCTCTACTGGAATAATGCTGGAGTAGATTTGTGCCAATTTATTCACTTGTTGATAGGTGTGGTCCCTACAGCCATTCACCATCACATATATATCTGGGCGATATTGCCCACAACTATCAATCAGGCTTTTTAGCGATTGCTGAATTGTGTTTTCCAAATTGTAGGCGAAAACACACAGTTGGAAACTAGGATTCATCAGATACACCTATTCGTAACCATGGGCATTCATTTTATGTGCAGGCATTTTGCTTTTGTTTGATACTGTTTTTCTATCTTTGACCACACTGGCTTTCCTCACTTGGTCAAGACATACTACCATCGCTAACACTGCATAAAACATTTCCAAATACGCCAATGAAAGTGCAGCACCAGAAACACAATACGCTAAGATGGAAATCTTTGTCATACCAGCCAAGCGGCATTGCCATGAGTCCTTACCATCATGCCGCAGATAATATCGTTCTATCACCCATAGCCGCACAAAGGTTAAGAAAATAAATAACAAAAACCAAAACAGCCCTAAGAACCCTTGGTCACCCAACACCTGAAAGTAAATACTATGCGCCGCCCAGCCTTTATCACCCGGAGGAGGGGTTTTAATAAAGTCGAATTTATCAATATCTACCGCTAACGCTCGCCACACATAACTCACCTGTGGCCCCTTAAAACCGCCGCCAACTAACGGCCGATCCAACGCCATCAAGGTATGGATTTTCCAGGAATTAACTCTAGTGGTGAATGATGAGTTATCCATGGCATCATCAATGGTTGCCATTCGGTTGTACCAGCTTTGCGGTAACAAGTTATAGGCAATAATAGCGGCAAAGAGCAACACAAAAAGACTGCGCATTTTATGCCGACTTTTGAACCAGAAATACCCCAAAATAATGGTTAAACCGATTAGTCCCCCACGGGAAAAGGTACCAAGAACCGCTAAGATATTCATGATCAGCATAAATCGTAACCCAAACTTGAGTAACTTTTCTTGCGTTTCACTGATCAAGTAAATGATAAATGGAATCGTCATACACATCGCAACTGCCATGTGGTTATTGTCTGAAAGTATGTTTCCCGATGGACCTTTGATCCGGTGCCCACCTGCAGAGGCAATAAACTTCAATCCCTCAACAAACCCCATAAAGCCAATGGAAAGCACGATAACCCAAAGGAATAAGCTAAAATGATGTTGTTTCCTTAAAATAAGGCATATAAAAACGAATAGAAGTATTGCTTTAAAGAAATCGGTTAACTCCATAGACACAACAACTTTTGGCGCTAAAGCAAAAAAGCTGGTTAAGCAAGTATGTAAGAAAAATAAAATGACAAAAATAAATGGCGCATTAGCTTTAAATGACGGCTTGTGTCGATAAATGAAATATCCAAGTATCGTACTTGCTGCAAATATACTGTTATAACTTATTGATGATGCAAAACCGTAAAGCCAATATACTGGCACAAATAATCCACTCCACAGCCATAAACTAACCGCAACGAATGGTCTACGAAATGAGAAAAATAACAGAACAAGAAACGCTAAAAAAAAGACCAGATCACGCATTTAATCACCCTGGTGCTTATTATCTACATCAACAGACTGCTTAACAATATAAATTAATACGGCAAGACAACCTAAAAATAGTATCCCTTCAATCACTGTCTGTCTCTCTCTTGATATATTTTTTCGTAGGCTTCAATCATACTATGTTGACTAAAATGTGCTTCAATACGTTTTCTCGCTTTAGAGCCCATATCACTGCGTAAGGTTGGCTCCCAAAACAAACGATACATATTATCAACGAAGCCTTGTAAATCATCACTTTCGACTGATAATCCAGTTTCATTATCAATGATGACTTCTTTGATTCCCCCCACCCTTGTCACTAAATGAGGAATGGACATAGACATTGATTCAATTAAAGTCATCGGCACTCCCTCTGCTAAAGAGGACATCAAAAAAACATCAAAATTCTGATAGTAATTAATTACTTGTGTCTGAGAGCCGACAAAAAAAACTCGTTCGTTAAGCAGCGGCTGCTGTAAAACAAAGTTCTCTAGCCGACTTCGGTCTGGCCCATCCCCTACGATGACTAAAACACATTCATTATAAAAATCATTGTGTTGCTTACATGCATCCGCAAAGGCTTGTATGAGAAAATGTTGGTTTTTAATGTGGTGTAATCGCGCAACATGGCCAAATACACATTTTCCTTGGCAAAAATCCAATGTGTGACCGTTGGTCAACGCATTGTGATAAAACTCAGTATCAACCCCATTAATAATCAGGCTTACTTTACGGCTAGGGATATGTACATCATTGATTAACCACTGTTTTAAATCTGCAGATACCGTTACCATATGATGAATAACAGAACTGGTAATACGCCTTAACCAACGATATTTTTTAACAGTGCCATCGGGATCATAACTATCTCGACCATGCTCAGCATGAACTCTCAAGGGCACTCCAGCCAGCCAAGCGACCCACTGATATTCAATGGTACCTAAATTGTAGGTATGCATCACATCTGGATGTGATTTTTTGAGTAATTTGTAAAGACGAAAATATAAAGAAATATCATTACCCGCCTTTTTATTTAGTGCAAAACTTTCCACTGGAGAATGTATTTCCGAATAAAAATCGCCAATTGTAGTAAGTGAGATAATAATATGAGAAAAATTATCACTTTTGAGATTATTTATACAATTTACAATAATCCTTTCTAAACCACCGACATCGAAACTATATACTAGATGGCAGACACGTATTTTTGATTTAGCCATAGTTTAATTACAAATCCAACAGTAAATGCCTTTAGATAATAAGGCTAAGATAACAATACTGTATATCAATTATATCTATAGTAAAAATGAAATATGGTCATATTCTCATGGACAGTGAAAAAGGTTAATCATTATGATTGTTAGGGCTCGTTCTCCACTTCGTCTTGGTTTAGCTGGCGGAGGAACCGATATTTCGCCATATTGTGATACTTATGGTGGTTCGGTACTTAACGCCACCATTAACATGTATGCAAATTGTACTATCGAGTTGGTTAACGAAGATGCAGGTATTACCTTTATCGCTCAAGATATAAACCAACAGTATTACACCCCAATTTGTGTTCACATCGCCCTTGAGGGAGAACTCCTACTGCATAAAGCGGTTTATAACCGTATTGTTCGCGATTACAACCAAGACCAGCCTATTCCAGTAAAAGTGTATACTTTTTCGGATGCTCCTCCTGGGTGTGGCTTAGGATCGTCCTCCACGATGGTGGTTACCATCTTAAGTGCCTATAAAGAATTACTCAAATTACCATTAAGCGATTACGATGTTGCTAAACTTGCTTACGAAATAGAACGTATCGATTGTCAGTTTTCTGGAGGGAAGCAAGATCAGTATGCAACTACCTTTGGTGGCTTTAACTACATGGAATTCTATGAAAATGACCGCGTTATTGTTAATCCACTGCGTATTCGCCATGCGATAATTAATGAACTAGAGAGTCAAATGATCCTCTATTTCACTGGTGTATCTCGTTCTTCAGCCAAAATTATTGATGAACAGATAAAAGGAACCAACGCACCACACAGCGCTTCTCTTGACTCGATGCATGAAGTAAAACGACTGTCTTATGCAATGAAGGAGTGTTTACTTAAATCCGATATTGATGGAATGTCTGAGCTATTCAAACAAGCATGGACAGCTAAAAAAGGCATGTCCAGCTCAATTTCGACATCGAGTATTGATGAGCTAGAAGATCGTGTGTTATCTGCCGGGGCAAAATCAATGAAGATCACCGGTGCCGGTGGTGGTGGTTTCGTGATGCTGTTTGTTAACCCTGTAAATCGTCTAGATGTCGAAAGCACTTTAAAAGAATTAAACGGTCGAATTCAACCGTTCCACTTTACGCAGCAAGGCACTCAATCTTGGACCGTCTAGCGAGCTATATTGGTAGTATGTTCTGATGAAGGAATCTTTAATGAAGCAAAAACCCACCATTACCGCCATTATTCTATGTGGTGGAATGGGAACGCGTTTGCGTTCAATTACACAAGATCAGACCTGTAAACCCATGGTTGATGTGGCAGGGAAACCCTTTTTAGAATATTTATTGGATTACTGTATCTCGCAAAATATTGCTCACGTTATATTAGCAGTGGGGCACCATCGTAATACCATAATGGAATATTTTGGCCACCAGCATAAGAACCTAACGATCAGTTATTCTATTGAAGAACATCCTCTTGGCACAGGCGGAGCGCTAAAGCAGGCGCTCAGTCAACCTTACGCTCAACAGTCAGATCTTATTTTAGCGTTAAATGGTGACAGCTTTATCTCATTTTCTCTGACTGAGATGATTGAACAACTGAATAATCAGAATGCTGAGTTAATTATGGTTTTGCGTTCCCTAGATAATACAGGGCGCTATGGCCGTGTAACTGTGGATGAGCACAACAAACTCATCGCATTTGAAGAAAAAAAAGGCGGTCATCCCGGCAATATCAATAGTGGTGTATATTTAATGCGCCCGAACTTGAGCGACCAATTTCCTCGGCAAAATACGTTCTCATTCGAAACAGATTTTTTGGAAGCTGAAATTGGTCATGCCCCCTTTTATGGTGTTTATACCAATAATTACTTCATCGACATTGGTACCCCTGAAGATTATCAAATCGCTCAACGAGATTTTGCCCAGCAACAGCACATCTCCTAACCATCAAGCTCAGCAAAAAATTCGTCATAACAATCACTCACTCGCAATAAGTTGTCTTTAAAGATCGATTCCGAACTTAATTGCGGTTGAGCATGTTTGAGTAGCTTATTGAGTTGGCGAGTCACAAGCGTTTTCTTAATGCCATTGCTGACTTTTTTCGCAACGCTAGGGCTCGTTGTCGGCCACAAGCTCGTTAATGATACTGGCGAATACTCTATTCCTATCGTGCTACACCAATCATGCCATTTAAAGGTATTAATTTTTTCCGCACTGGCGACTGGTACCCACGGAATACGCAGCGCATCTGCGACAATTGCTCCATGCATGGCTTCAGCGATAACCCACTTACATGCCACCATATCGCCCATCACTGAATCGAAATCTCTGCGCGGATCAATGTATTTTAGTCCCATATTTTCAATCACTTCTTGCCACAAAGAATTCGCAACCGCATGGTGAGGAATATAGCCAATATCATCAGCGCGTTCAGGTCTTGGATATACAGTATCGGCCAATAAAATTGCTGGATCGGTAATTGATTTACTGGCGGGTAGACCCAACTTTTTCGCCGTTAATGGGCCACGGACAAAACGCACATCCCAATCTTGATCAATCACAACGGGGTCTCCGTATCCAGTTCCGGCCCCCAAGACAATTTTATGCCCAGATTTTGGGGTTAAGTTATTAAGGATGGTCCCAATCGCCACAATAACTTGATCTTCCTGATTCACTTGATAATCGCATTTTTGGCTTAAAAATACATTGCCATTAAAGTGCGCGCCTAACCGTTTCTCAATCAATATCTCATTAAGATCATCACCAAAATTACCTGGCGTCACACGGAAAATTTTCACTATACATGTCCTTATATTTGTTATTTTAGTGGCTAGATTGCGGTAGCAACCGACGTTTTAAGATATTCACGAATGGACGGATAAATGTCTTGTACAAGAAGTCATATTCTTGGCTGATACGCTTTAAATAGAAAACGAATAACATCGTTGTTCCACCGTAGGCTAATGCACCAACTAGGATATAAACCAATAAGTTGAGTAGTGGTACGGCAGTGATAAACACCAACTGCATACCATAAACCACCACGAGCATAACCAATGATCCGACAATAAACGGAACCACTAACCTTGCAGTTTTGAGCATGGAAATTGAAATAATCCGATTCAAAGCAACGAACAGGGCTGCCAACATCAGATAAGCGACAAGAGTTCGGTATACGGCAAAATCATAAAGATTCGCCGATGATACAGCGAGGATAATAAGTAAAAACAGCACCGAGGTAAGCGCCTCATAAAAAAACTGCTTTTTAACCTCGCCTGTTAGCGTGAAGACATCCGTTAACACTCCTACGATCATGCGAGAAAACGTCATCACTAAAAATGCTTGAAAAAGAGGCGTCGCATCACGCCATTGTTCACCAAACACACTAGGCACGATGATATTTGCGAGATAAACGCCACCGAACACCACGGGAATATAAATACAGCTCAATACAACAATGGATTTATATACTTTATCCAGTAAGCGCTGATTGTCATCGACGTAGTCTGATAGGCTCGGATAAAGCACTTTGTTGATTGGCGTAATGACAAATTGTAACGCGGTCACTGACGCTTCATTAGCAAAGTTGTACAACCCCAATTCACTGACCGAATAAAACTTGCCGACAATCACTTTATCAAAAGCAACTTTAATATAATTAATCACCCCTTTCAGTAGAATCCACTTAGAAAACTGCCACTGAACATTAATATTATCAATCACAAATTTAAGCTTTTGCCGCACGATAAATTGGCTCCCTAACGCATACAGACCGTTATAGAGCAACCCAGCAATCACAACGGCCCAGTATGTGTGAAACATCATCGCTATAACCACTGATGCCGTACTTGAAATTGATTTGGTTACAATTTCAAGCACTGAGAGCTTACTGTAATCAAGCTGTTTAATTTTGAGGTTAATCGCTGGGTTTTGCAGGCCGATAAACACAGCAGAAAGAGACATAACCTTAAGGACTAACCCCATTTCTGGTATCTGCATATATTGTGCGGCTGGCTCAGAGAGTAAATAGATAAGGAGTGCGACCATCACCCGCGATAAGAAATTGATCGTCCAGGCAGCATTAATATCATGTTCACTGATACTGCTTTTACGAATGAGGTATTGGCCACTTCCGACATTGGACAATACATTAAAAAAACCTTGTACGATAAAACATCCAGCGAGAATACCAAAATCATCGCGCGTTAAATTTCGGGCAAGAACAATGATACTCACCGCAGAGAGTAACCGCGAATACCAAGATACGCATAACAATATAAATGAGGCTTTTAGAATCTTGTTGGTTTTTCCATTCATAAGTGATTCTACATTCCCTTCACATCAGATATGTGTATAAAACTCTCTTTACCTAACAGAACACGTAACCGTTTTTTCATTAATGTATACAGAGACTTATCTTGCGGCTTAAACGTATGCCATGGTGTTAAACTTAAGTAATCAAAGTATTTATGTTGGTAAGGGTGGTTACAGGAATAGAGCCACGGACGAGCTCGACCATTAAAATGAATGATTTTGGCTTCGTTGCGCACCCGTGTCAGTTCATCGCTACCTAATTTCTGATAATCGTACCGACGGAAAAATGGCGTGATGACATTGTAGGTATAATCAAGGTTTAGTCTCTGGCGATAAAACACCCCATTTAGCGCATCTTGATCTGGATTGAGAGCAATGTCTTTATTTTCTATTAAAAACCTCAGCAGTTGCTCACGGCAATGCTCCGTACGCCAACGCTGCACATTAAACAACAGCACCCCGGAATTGAAATAGCCGAATTCTAGCGGCAAATGACACCGTTTGTGACTGTCAGCAAATGGTATGTCGACCGCGCCAATAATAAAATCGTGCTGATTAAATTGGAATAAGTCCTCAATTGAATCGACCACCAGCGTATCTGCATCCAAATAAAGAACGAAATCAACGCTTTCATCGACAAACTCATCCACCCAAAGGCGTAAGTAGATATTCTTTCGATAGCCACCAATTTGGGGGAAGGGTTCTAATTTTTCTCCCGGGAACTCAACAATATTCAGTTCACTGTGATCAGAAAGGGCCACACATTGCTGTAACTTATTTTTGCTCCCTTCACTTAACCCCATTCCTGCCACGGTGATACAAAAATGAGTATGCGGATTATTTTTTATGATGGAGACAATACAAACACCGCAGTGCTGAGCAAAATTTTCATCAGTGGTGAGTAAAATATGATTCATAATCCTACCTTTGTGTTTTGCCAACTGCGGCTATGCATGAGCGCAATACCGTATACCCAAACAGCAATGCCATCTTTGGTGATAACCGCCAACTAATCGCTTGCTTCGACATCTGTTTGGCTAACGCAAAATCCCTCTTTTCTAAGGCGAATTCAGCTAACCTTGCCGCCGCATAACTTGCGTGTATTCGTGCAAAGCGACTCAGTTGAGGACTGAGGCTTTCCAACGTCAGTTTGGTAAATATATATAGTCGTGATAGCTGTTTATGCTGCTGATTCATTGCAGTTGTGACATTATCTTGGTATTGCTGATCGGGAATATGGTGAAGACTGACGACTTGGTCATAATAGAGCAACAGGTTTGAGTGGCTTAATAATCGATGGAAAAGTTCAAAGTCTTCCTCGTAATCTAAAGCTTTACAAAATCCCCCCCATTGACTAATCAATTCATAGTTATATACGGTGATATTAAGATGAGGGAAACCTCCATGTTGGTAAAAGTAACTCGCTTCAACCTGATAAATATCGCCATCATCGAGCGGTACCGAAGAGTGAAGTAACGCATCATTATCAAACCAATGTTTCGCCTTAACAGTGCCGTTAGCCTGTATGGCTTTCTGGTCGGAAAAGAGAATATCAGGTTGATACTTTCGTAACGATTGAGCAATATTGGCTAAATATTCGGGATCAATCCACTCATCATCATCATCACAAAACGTCACGTATTTCCCTGTCACATAAGATAGGCCAACATTACGTGCAATCGAGGGACCGACTCCAATTGCCTGTGAGGTACACAAATCCACATACTCAATTTGCTCTGCTAACTCGGCGAATAATGTCTGATAGTGAGCCTGATTTTCAACACTTGAACCATTATTGACGACCACGATTTGCTTTTCTACCAAAGATTGCGCAACCACACTTTTAACCGCTCGATAAGCAAGTTCAGGACGATTACAGGTTGCAATAATGATAGAAATCCCCTCCACCCTCACTGTTTTATCTGGATTGGTTGCCGAAGATGAATCATAGGTACTATTCATTGTGATAACTTCACTGTGCTGTCAGAGGGTTGAGATGTAACGGGACTTTTATCTACCAAAGACTTTTCAAAAATAAGCGGTTTAACCTCATGTAATTTAGCAAGAATCTGTTCTTGTTTACTCACGAGTTCACGCGCGTTACTTAGGATAAAATGTCGAGAGTTTTGTATTTTCCTCAATTGATATTTGAGCTGTGTTTCTTTAACCGTATTGACTAATCGAGATTTAAACCCCGAATGGATTTCGCCCCAATAAGCAGGTAGGTGAGTTAAAGAAGCATTGATATTGAGAGAGCTAAACCAATCGTGCCATTTAAAAGGTAAGATTTCTGCCGAAGTGTTAACCGGGAACCAAGGAACGCGATAAGAATCAGCAATAATGGCGCCATGCATTGCTGATGTCACTAACTTACCACTAGCAACAATATCATTTAAAATAACCTCTTCCTCATCGGAGGGCGAAATGTAATGCCATCCCATCACATCTTCAATAAAAGCTTTATATCGCGGTGAGTCGATGCCGATATGAGGCATAAAAGAAATATCATATCGCTGCGAACACTCAATCACTCTTAAACGACTGATCAGAATGCCCGGATCTGAAATCGCTAACAAAGGATCTATCCCTAACGCTTTTGCGCTCAACTTGCCGCGCACAAAATGGATAGTCCAATGTTTAGAATCAATAACATCACTATCACTATAACCAACGCCACTCCCCAAAATATGCGTAACGTTAGCGTGAGGTAACTTCTCATTAAGTACTGTTCCAATACCTACCAGCAGCACATCATCGGAATATTGTTCTATGTTTTCTTCAAATATCTCATGCCAAAACCAACGATTAAATTCATCGCCGATATTTTTTGTTTGGCAAGGGTGAACGTAGACTTTCATTCTAATGAAACCTCATAGGCTAGATGACGCAGAAAGCATTGAAGGTAAAACGGTTTTACCTTGGTATTCCTGGGTAAAACAGCGTAGATAATTTTCTATTGTAGAGAGAAAATAGGCGACATCTTGATCCGTATGAGTGTATGGCGTTAACCCACTTTTCGTACTTGGCGAATGGAATGACATTATAAAATCGCGCTGACCGACTCGCAGTTGAGCTTGAGTCACTTGTTTCATCTGATGCGCAGTAAACCCTTCAGGAGAGAGGCGATAACGCTTAACTCGCATGATTTTTCCAACTAAATGACGCCATTTATTATTTTGAATCCAAGTGAACTTTTCCGGGTGGCGGTTTAAATAGTTACGAATAGGCGGAATGACCGATAAAATCGAACTAGTATGTGGAAGATAGGTAATCTCGCTATCCACGAATTTTTGGTTCGAATAATGACTAAAGTCTGGTCCTTGTTGATGACGAAAGTCGCAATAGGCGCTGATACTTAAATCGACTTCATAACCTAAAGACTTAAGAATATTTTGCGTATTAGCACCAATGCCGTAACGCCCTGCAAGATACGTTTTTGGGCGAAAGCCCGAGATACGCTCAATGGTTTCAGTCAGTACTTTTATTTTTTCAAATTCATACTCATAAGACAGATTGCCAGGATACGACAAATGGTTATCAACACTGTCATGTTCGTTTTCAAATGGGGGGTTAACCCAAGGATGTAAATGAGTTGCGAATTCGACATTAACACCATGCTGATGTCGGTAGTAATCCACCACCTTTTTGCCATCATCACTAGTGATAAATGGGTAATCCATAGCGAGCGTGATTTTACCGCCTAATTCAATAATTCGATCCATCACATGGATTAGGTTATCAGCATGCGAGACTTTCACTTTTGAGCGAAAAAAACCGCCGTCCCAATCGAACTCTTCTTCCGCATGAATGACTATTGCGAGTTGTGTCGCGCTCATTGAACCGCCTCTTTATATATGGTTAACAACCGAGTGACTGAATTAGAAATCTTGCGATAACACTCCTCGACCCCCTCTATGCCTCGTCCATAAGGATCGTCAATATCGGCTAATTTAGGGAATTGATTATCTAACAAGTCTGCCGCACAAAAAGCGTGATTTACCTGATAATAGGCGTGCAATTTGCTGTAATTTTGTCGGTCAAAGTAAATAACAATATCGGTTTCTCGAATATCCAATTGACTTAACCATTTCGATTGGTGACAAGTTAAATCTTCACCCAGTCTTTGTGCTGCTTGAAAAGCTGACTGAGGACATGAGCGCTGCTCGATTAAGTGGAAACCAAATGAATCCCAACTGAGTGAAATGTGTTGTTGTGCGGCTGAATCTTGGAAATACGCAGCGGCAAAAGGACTGCGCATAATATTTCCATAGCAAACAAAGAGAATTCGCCGCCTAGGATTACGCTTAAAAAGAAGGGCAAGCTGTCTTTGCGTTTTATAACGTCGATAGCGGATCAGAAGACGAGTTTTGCGTAATTTGGCGAGCACTAGAGTACGAAATAAAGCTGAGCACTCGGCTAAAAATGGCTTCATATCATGCCATTGCAGGCTATCAAGCGTCTCTTTAGGTGTTATAACGTTCCCTATCTGTAATAGCCTACCCAACAAATATTTTCGCGCGATACTAGTGCCCCTCGTCTCACTGAACAACTCAAACTCCCGTTTCATTTCATAAATATCGGCAGTTAAAGCGCGGGCAGTCACGCTTCTATATTGCAACACTTTGCTCTGTGGGGGCTGATTCGTCACCAAGTAATCGACGTACATTTTAGGAAAATCGACTCCAGCATAGACAGCTAACGGTAATGATCCCCAAAAGCGAGCGTTCACTTCGACCAGAATCCATTGTTCTGCCTCATTACGCCGAAATTCAAACATTGCCACACCAGTTAACTGAGTCTGCCGACACATCTGTTCTGCTGCCTCTAATAGAGCAGGATCCAAAGGAATACTTTTCCGGTATGAGCTCCCCCCGCCCGAATTTGGCTCAGCAACCCGGACATGAGCAAATGCAGCGTACACTTCACCTTGAATCGACAGCACAGACACCCCTTCGCCTTTACCAGCAAAGAAGGCTTCAATTAAATAAGTATGATGACTGTCGTTCGCATGTTGAAAAGCAGCAAAGTCCTCCGCTGAATGGATAATGACGACTTTTTGCCGTTGACTTAACTTATCTTCTTCAAATGATTGCAATGGCTTAACGACGAAAAGATCACCATAACGTTGCTGTAATTGATCATAGCTAGTTTCCACTATAGTGGTGATATGGCCTTCGGCAACTGGCACACCACATGTTTGAGCAACGCGTTTTGTTTTCCACTTATCAAATAAATGTTCGAGTGCTTGCGGATTCGCAATCGCGAGTTGCGTGTGACTAGGGAGACGTTCTTTTGCTGACCACAGAGGATAAAGTGCTCGTTCGTCACAGGGAATAATCACATCAAATTGATAACGCTGAACAAGCGCAATCACACTGTTAAGCCAATCTTGCGCAGTAAGAGCCTGATAGTTATAAAACTTTACCGTTGTAATGTATTTACTGGCTAATGCTGGGCTGGTTCTGTCGTAGCATACAACATGAACCTCATACCCCGCCTCTCCCAATGACCGAATAACGGATAGAAAACTGCGTGTATCTTCTCCTAATACTAGGACAGAGACCTTACTTCCTGTTACAGGTTGTTGCATGCATCCTCTCTCACGTAATCGCACTCCTCAGCAGTGGACAACATTTCCATAAACCCACTCATTACCTAGTCACTATTTTTCGCCGCAACATTGCAGCGACATGAATGATCAACTCATATAAGTATTGGTAGTCTGGAAGTAATTTTCTAAACGCTATAATCATAATAAGCATTAAAGGCGTAAAAATTGCCGCTCCCGCCACAATCGACAACGCTAAATTAATAACGGGAACAAAATGGATCATCAGCAATAACTGCTCAATCCCCCAATACATGACTAACGCGGGTAACATGGGTATCAATAGCGAAGTTAATAAGCGGATCACCGGAATACCCAATATCCACTTATAGGAAATAAGCAACATCATGATGAATACGATCACGAGTATCACGCGCAATAAGGTATAGGTGACTAACTCTTCAACGCCTTGTTGATAAAGTGCAACAAAACTGCCACCAATAGCTAAAATCATCACTACATCTATCCACACTAAGTACTTCACTTTCGATAAATGAGTTAGCACACTTTGCAAAGCGATGTTAAGTGGCATAGACAACATTAAAAGACTTAATAACCCAAGGACAGGCGCTGCAGGCATCCATTTTTCACCCATTACAACCCAGACAATTTGATCTTGCAGAACATAAATGCCAAACGCAGATGGCACAACGAGCAAGTATGCGATGGATTGATATCGAATCAACTGCTCGATTAACTCTTTCTTATCATTAGAGACTTTTGTCAAACTGGCATAAAAAGAGCGGGTAGCAGGGGCAATAACTTCAGAAAAAGGCAACCAAGCGAATTCCTGACTAACCCTGAACAACCCAACAGCGTTCGCTGGCAAAAACTTCCCTAATAGAAAAGCATCAATACGCGATCGCAAATAACCTGTTGTTGTCGAGATCACCATCCATTTGGAAAAGCTCCACTGCTTCCCCCATTGTTTCATCGACCATTTAGGCCGATAGGGATGAATGCGATAAGATCCGATGACACCGATTACTTCACTAACTAAAGTACCGACTAACAGAGCCCAATAGTTTTGTAACCATAACGCTAATCCTATGGTGATAGGAAAAACGGTCAATTTCACGGCCACAGATAGCTTAGTCAGTGGTCGATAATTCAAATCTCTTTCAAACTGAAGAATACCAATATTTTTAAACGCACCAATTATGGGGATCACGCTACATACTAATAATACATTTCTTAATATAGGCTCATGAATAAAATCAGCAATATACGGTGCAACACTCGCAATAATAATTCCACAAAAAAATTTAAGAGCAATATTGAGAGACCACGCACTATTGAGTAATTCATTGGTACATTCTTGAGATTTTATTACATATTTATCACTACCCACTTCCGATAACATCACAAATAATGCTAGAACGATATTAGCTAATGTTGCAATACCAAAATCATTAGGTGCCAATATTCGAATTAGAATCAGCGTACTAATAATACCTATAAACCTTGTTATCCATTTAGATGCCAAGTTCCATAAATAACCAATAGCGACTTTTTTATTTAAATTATCAATTACCATTTAGGACGTTACCCAAAATCACAAGCGATGTTTTATTTCTCTAGCAAAATTTTCTACGCTTAAAAATGCACTCGGATGGCCGTAACGTGATACCACTAAACAGCCTTCTTGATTGGCAAAGGTGGATTTATAGCGAGCCTCTCCCCCCATAAAATCATAGACATTAACGCCATCTTTTATGGCTTTATTAATCAATAGGTAATGTGAAACTAACCCGGGTTTAAAATGAGGGCTAGAGTGGCAATAATTCATCGCACCTAAATAGAAATACACCACACCACGATAATGAAAATTGTAGATAATTCCGATGGTTTCATCGCCAGCTTGCACATGATGCAGTTCAATGTGTCCACTGTTCATGCCTTTAGCAATTAGCTTTTCATGAAAAGCAACAAACTTAGGATTAACCATACCACTACCGTTTGAGCTATTACCCCAACGAGCTAAATGAAGCGGTTTTGCGGCTTCAAACAACGCGAGAGCTTCATGTACCGTCGTCATGGTTGTTACTGTCACTGCACCCACTTGCTGATACTCACGTAAACTACGTGAGATCTGATACCGAGAATTACGTGATAGAACCTGCAAAAGATCTTGTTTTTTTTCTCGTAAGCTGCTCAATTCTAAAAAATAATTTTTAGTTTCCCACACCGTTCTTTCAGCAACACCTAACGATGTCATCGGGGCAAATTTTTCAGGCAGGCTTGCACCCACAACAAAGGTATCATTAGGACCAATCCATGCTTGCATACTGGCGCACATAGCATCACGAATCTCATGAGCATCACTATTCGCGATTAAAAAGTCGTTATATTCAATCCAGATCTGGTCTTCATCATGGGATCCAGTACGATGAAGAAAATGTTGTTTACGCCACCAATTCGGTGCACACGCATGGCGCTTAGTGACAATGATACCGAGCCCAACGGTTTTAGAGTTTTGTGTGGCTTCAATCAAATGAAAATCCGTAACAAAACAGTCTAACCACGTACCTATCCATAGCCAGCTTAAGAAAAAATTGGCATTAGCTCTGTTTTCAAGATCACGCCAAGCGTTTGCTAGCCATTGTTTATCTGGATTTTTGTACCACTCAACTTGAACCCCCTGCCTATCCCTAAGGAGCATTATATTTCCTTTAATTTGAGTTCAGATCTAGATAACCTCAAGATGCTGGTTCAGCAAACACGTATCGCCCCTTGGGTATATATCTGAATTAACTAAATTCACAGTACTACTACTATATACCTAAATATTGAGATGATGACAGAGCTACTCATTTTAATATCATTAAAATTTCAGATTACATTATGATTATCAATCACTAATTCCCTATTTTATAAAAAACAGTAAAACAATAGGTTTATTTTCTCACAAATAAGACAATTTCCACCAAAACAGTCAAGCATGAGAAAGAATGTCACGTTATTATAGATAAATCATAAAGCTATATAGATAATTAC